>CAUUIU010000021.1:0-17353 GCA_963545025.1 uncultured Sphingopyxis sp.
GGCAGGAGCAGGGGTTGCGGCTTGCCAATGCCGAGGCGCAATTGCTCGTCGACCTCGTCTCGGGCGATCAGGCGCTGATGCGGCGCGAGATCGAGAAGATCGCGCTCTACCTCGACGCGGGCCCCGACCGGCAGCGACAGGTGACCGCGGCCGACATCGCCGCGCTCGGCGCCGCGACGCTCGAAGAGGATGTCAGCGAGTGCATCAATGTCGCGCTCGGCGGAAAGGTGCGTGAGCTTCCCGAGATGCTGAGCACGGCGGCCGCAGTCGGCGTCGCCGAAATCCGCATCATCCGCGCGCTCGCGATCCGCGCGATGGCGCTCGCGCGCCTGCGCGCCGAGGTTGACGCCGGAGCGCACCCTGCGACGGTGGTTGCGGCAAAGAGCAGCGGTATCTTTTGGAAGGAACGCGACGCGGTGACCGCACAGCTGCATATCTGGGATTCGGTCCGCGTGGCGCGGCTGATGACACGCCTGCTCGACTGCGAGCGCGCGCTCAAGGCGTCGGGGACGGCGGGCGGCGTGCTGTTCCGCAAGCTGATGACCGACATCGCGCATCAGGCGGCGCGCGCGCGATAAAGCTTTCGGTGGAAGGGCCTGCCGCCAGTAGCCGTTCGCGGCAGGCCCCCGCCCCTTCCGTGAGGAAGGGGGAGAGAGTCGTCAGAACTGTCCGCGCAGCGTCACACCATAAGTGCGCGGTTCGCCGGGGAAGCCCACGAACAACTGGTTCGCGGTGCCCGACAGCCCGGTCGATGCCGGCGCCGCGACGGCGCGGAAGGTGCCGCCGCCCTGGAGCGGCATGTCGGCGCCGATCTGGAAATATTTCCGGTTGAACAGATTCTGGCCCCACAGCTCGACGCCCCAGCGGCGATCGGGTCCATAGAGGCCGATGCGCCCGTTGAAGACCGCGAAGCCGTCCTGGGTCTTTTCGATGTCGAGGTCGGATCCGGTGTTGGTGTCGCTTTGCAGGCGTGTGTCGAGATAGACGAGCCCGCTCATGCCCGACGATCCGATCGGCGGGGTCCAGCTGATGCCCGCGGTCGCCACATAAGTGGCGGCGTTCGATACGCCGCGGCCCGGCAGCTGGAACAGCACCGGTGATAGCGGGCGTCCGCCCGTGCCGACCAGATTGCGACGGTACAGCGTGTCGACATAGGTGAGCCCCATGTTGACCGACAGATAGCGGGCGGGACGCAGGAACGCCTCGATCTCCACGCCCTTCGACCGCACGCCGGGCTTCAGCCGGTCGGCGGCGCACGCGCCCGTCGTCGCCGAACCGTCGCTGTCGGCGCCGTTCAGATCGTCTTTGCACGCCTGGATGTTGGTGACCTCGAAATTGACGCCGTTGAAGGTGTTGAGCTGATAATTGCTATATTCCTGATAGAAGGCCGCGACGTTCACATCGATGCCGGGCCCGTCCCATTTGACCCCCAGTTCATAGGCATCGACCTTTTCGCTGGCGAATTGCAGATCGCTGGCTTCGGGCCGCCCGTTGCCCGACGTGTTGGCGGGGAGCGCAAGCCGCGCGGCGCAGGCGGTGTCGAACGCCGTGCTGCACGGCCGATCGAGCGCCGAGAAGTCGAGGTTGAAGCCGCCGGCCTTATAGCCCTTCGACGCCGAACCATAGACCAGCCACTCTGGCCCGGGTTTCCAGCTGAGCACTGCCGTGCCCGTCCATTCATTGTCCTTGAAGCGCGTGCCCGCGCTGCCGCGCGGCAGGTCGGGCGCGGTGCCGTTGATCACGCAGGGCAATGTCGCGAGCGACTGGAACGGCGAATTGACGACCAGCGGACAAATCGAATTGTTGAAATTCGCATCGGCGTCGAGCGTCTTGCGCTCGCTCGTGTAGCGCGCGCCGATCGTGAAGGTCAGCGCATCCTCGATGATGTCGAAGCTGTTGTGCGTGAAGATCGCAAAATTGCGGCTCTTCTGCGCAAAGGTCGACCCCTGGTTGCCGGTGCCGTTGATCGCCAGCGTCGGCTGGCCCAGCGCCGCCGCGAGCGACCCGAAGCCGGGTCGCGCCGGATTGGCGATGAGCGCGCTCAGCACCGGAATCGACGCGCGGCGCGGGTCACCAATGGGCAGGCCCGACAGCGTCGTGATCGTTCCCTGCACGACGGGCACGTTCACGCAGAAGGGATTGGTCGGCAGCACCGCGGTCGGCAGCGCACTCGCCATCAGCAGGCAGTTGGCGAACTGCTCATAATTGTTGCCATAGACAATGTCGTCGTCGACATCGAGTTTCTCGGTCGCGAAATAGCCGCCGACGAGCCAGTCTAGGCGGCCGTCGAACGCTTCGCCCTGCAGGCGAAGTTCCTGTGAAAACAGCCGGAAACGCCGGTCGAGATCGGTGCGGCGCAGGATATCGAGCGCGCTGAAATCGGCGTCCTGGCCCTGCGCATTCTTGTAATCGCGATAGGCGGTGATCGAGGTCAGCGTCGCGCCGCCCAGATCCCAGTTCAGCTCGCCCGACACGCCCCAGTCTTTGGTATCGGAACGATAGGTGACGCCGGGCGTCGTCGCCTGTTGGCGGATGAAGCTCTGGCCTGCGGGCGCCACCTGATGATTGGCGCCGAGCGCCTGCAGGATCGGCAGCAAACTATTGGCCGAGGCGACGGGGAAGCCGTCGGGGCCGCGGCTGAGGTTGCGCACCGGATTGAGCAAAATGCCGCCGCAGCAATTCTCCTTGCGCTGTGAATAGTCGGCGATCAGGCGCAGCGTCATCGTCTCGCTCGGTTCGAGCAGCAACTGCCCGCGCACCAGCCAGCGGTCGCGGTCGTTGATGTCGGGTTCGCCGACGGTGACATTCTTGATGAAGCCGTCGCGTTGCTGCCAGACGCCGTCGACGCGCACCGCGGCCTTTTCGCCGAGCGGGGCGTTGATCATGCCATCGACACGCCAATAATCATAATTGCCGTAGGAGACCGACCCCTTGGCGCCGAAGGCGCCGAGGTCGGGGCCTTTGGTCACGATATTGATCAGCCCCGCGGTCGAGTTGCGGCCGAACAATGTTCCCTGCGGGCCGCGCAGCACTTCGACGCGCTCGATGTCGCCGAGTTCGGACAGGCCGACCCCGGTGCGGCTGCGATAGACGCCGTCGATGAACAGGCCGACCGAGGATTCGAGGCCGGGATTTTCGCCGACCGTGCCAATGCCGCGGATACGCGCGGTGAAATTGACCTCGCTCGTCGCGCCCGACACGAGCAGCGACGGCGCAACCTGGCCGAGCGCACGCACGTCGGTCGCGCCCGTTTTTTCGAGCGTGTCGCCAGTCACTGCCGACACCGCAATCGGCACGTCGGACAGCGCCTCGCTGCGCCGCGTCGCGGTGACGATGATCGTCTCGTCGTCGGTAGAGGCGCCTGCTTCGGCGTCCTGCGCGATGGCTGGCGTGGCCAAAATGGCGATCGAAAGCGACAGGCCGGCGGCGCTGGTGCGCAGCCGGCGGGAACGGTGAGAACAGTTTTTCAAGATCATGGGGCCCTCCTCCACAGGTATTTTTTTGCGCGGGAGAGCGTCGCGATATTATCTTTGCGCGGAAGCGTATCACGACCGGACCGCTGCAAGCCAGCCCGCGCCCGTTCCGTACCGTCATTGTTCAACGCACCGCGGCTTTTATGTCACAGCACGCCGATGGGACGGGTTGATTTGTCTGGGGTTTCGAACGGCAAAACAAAGGGGCGGAGCACATCGTGCCCCGCCCCCAAATGTCTCCAAGATCTACGCGATCAGAACTTGCCGCGCAGCGTCACGCCATAGGTCCGCGGTTCGGCGAGGAACTGCGAGAAGATCTGGCGTCCGCCCGGATATTGCGGGTCGGAGAAGGCGGCGGTCGTTGCGCCTTCCTGGAACGGCGAGTTGAAGGCGACCTGGGCATATTGCTTGTTGAAGATATTCTGGGCCCAGACTTCGATGCCCCATTTCTCGTCGGGGCCGCGCACGCCGACACGGGCGTTGAACAGCGCATAGCCATCCTGTCCCTTCTGCGGGAACAGGTCCGAACCGGTGTTGTAATCGCTGGTCATGCGACCATCGATATAGACGAGGCCGGTGATGCCGCCGCTGGTGAGTTCGGGCGTCCAGGTGACGCTACCGGTCGCGACCAGTTCGGGGGCGTTCGACAGATTGTCGCCGGGCAGTTTGCGGAGCGCTTGATCCAGCGGCGCGCCCGAGCTGTTGCCGACCAGCTGGTCGCGATATTTGGTACGCGCATAGGTGAGGCCCGCCGACATGCGGAAGTTGCGCGCCGGAACCAGCGAGGCTTCCAGCTCGAAGCCTTCGGTCCGCACGCCCCAGCTGACGTCGCCGGTGGGGCAGGCGCCCGTAGCAGCGGCCGTCAGGCTGGTGTTCGCCGGCGCACCCGGAAGGATGGCGCCGCCCGACGTGAACTTGCTCTGGTCGCGGTCGCCGCCATTCAGGTCGCTGGTGCAACCGTTGATGTTCTGGACGAGGAAGACCGTGCCGTTGAACGTATTGAGCTGGAAGTTCTTGAAGTCCGAGCGGAACAGCGACAGGCCAAGGCTGAACGGACCGGTCGCATATTTCGCACCCAGTTCGTAGCTGGTGACCTTTTCGGGGTCGAACTGCAGATTTCCGACCAGGCTTTGCGCTCCGCCCGGCGTCGCCGCGAACGGCAGGATGGGCGACTTGAGCGCCGACCGGTCGAGGTTGAAGCCGCCCGCCTTGTAGCCGCGGGCGTAGCTTGCATAGAGCAGGAGGTCGTCGACCGGCTTGAACGACAGGATGGCAGTGCCGGTAAATTCGTCCTCGCTGCGGCTGTCGTTGATCGACACATTGTTGAGCTCGGCGGTCGAATTGCCCTGGCAAGCGAGGCCGATCAGGCTGCCTGCCAGCGCGCGCGCCGTGGCGATCTGGGCCGGGGTGCCGGCGGTCGTCGTCGAAAGATCGTCGAGAACGAGCCCCTGGACCGTGGTGCAAACCGTATTGTCGTTGGTGAAGGTCGCGGCGAATTTCTTCTTGTCGTTGGTGTAGCGGACGCCGAACGTGAAATCGAGCCGGTCGGTGATGTGGAAGATATTGTGCGTGAACAGCGCCCAGTTCTTGCCGTTCTGGCGATACACGTCGTTGATGCTGCCGCGATCGCTGAGACCTTCCAGCGAGGTGAAGGCCGCGACGATGTCGGGACCCGACAGGCCGGAGGCGCCGAGGATCGTGTTGCGGCCCAGGCCGGCGACATTTCCGATACCGCCTGCGACGCAGCCCGGCTGGGTCGGTGCATAGAGACCGGCGAGCCCGCCGCCGGTGATCAGACGGCACGTTGCGAAACGGCCATATTGATTGCCGAAGCGCAGATTGTCGCGAACGGTCAGCTTTTCATTGGCGTAGAAACCGCCGACCAGCCAGTCGAGCTTGCCGTCAAACGCTTCGCCCTGCAGGCGCAGTTCCTGTGTGAAGGTGTGGAACTGGCGATAGGCGTCATCGTCGGGAGCGCGATAGAGAATGTCGACCGTGCCATAGTCGACGTCGCCCGCCTGGCCCGACCGATATTCGCGGTACGCGGTGATCGAGGTCAGCGTCGCGGCGCCCAAGTCATAGTCGATCTGGCCCGAGAAGCCATAATCCTTGGTTTCGCCAGAAAAACTGCGGCCCGGGGTCACCGAAATATTGCGGTCATAGCCCTGGTTGAACGCCGCGAGCGGCTGGCCGAGGTCCGCGAGAACCCGGACGATATTGTTCGTCGTCGCGGTCGCGGCATTTGTCGGGCTGGGATTGTTCAGGTTGCCGATATAGGGATTGACCGCCGAGCTGACATAGGTCGCGCCGCAGCATTCTTCCTTGCGCGAGGTATAGTCGGCGATCAGCCGGATCGACAGCGCGTCGGTCGGCTCGAACAGGATCTGGCCGCGCAGGAAATAGCGGTCGCGGTTGTTGACGTCGGTGCCGTTCGCCGTATCGCGCAGGAAGCCGTCGCGCTTCACCCACACGCCGTCGAGGCGCGCGGCGATTGTTTCGCTGATCGGGCCGGTGACGCTGCCCGACAGGCGCCAGAAATCATAATTGCCATAAGTGATTTCGCCGGTGGCGCCGAAATCGAAATCGGGCTTTTTCGAATAGATGCTGATCAGGCCTGCCGACGAGTTGCGGCCGCCGAGCGTGCCCTGCGGGCCGCGCTGCACTTCGACGCGCTCGATCTCGCCGAGTTCGTTGAGGCCGATGCCCGAACGCGAACGATAGACGCCGTCGATGAAGACGGGGACCGAGCTTTCGAGGCCGGGGTTGTCACCGACGGTGCCGATGCCGCGGATACGCGCCGAACCATTGGCTTCCGACCCGGTCGACGAGACGAGCAGCGAAGGCGCGACCTGGTTGAGCTGGCGGATGTCGTTCGCGCCGCTGTTCTGCAGCGTTTCGGCGCTCACCGCCGAAATCGCGACGGGCACGTCGGACAGGAGCTGCGAGCGGCCCTGCGCCGTCACGACGATCGGCGCGTCGTCGGCATATTCATCGGTGCTGTCCTGCGCCGGCGCGGCGTCCTGCGCGAAGGCGGGAACCGAAACGGCGGCGATGGCGAGCGAGACGCCCAGCGCGCTGGTGCGCATCAAACGGGCGGACAGAAGGGAAGATGATTTCATTTCGGCTACTCCTCTCAACATTTCGTTGTTTTTATTGGCTTCGATTCATACCGAAACGGTCGCGCCAATCCAGCGGGAGGCGCGCTTTTTCGGCATTCTTTGCCGGGGTGATGTATTTCTGCCACAGCTAAAAAGCGCGTGGTTCCGGGGCGTTGCGCCTTAGCGCGCGGTTGCGGCAGGGCTTGCCGTAACGTCATCGCGCTCCCCGCGCGCGCAGGGGAAGGTCAAAAGGCGTCCCTGCGCGACCAGCATCGCGCGATAAGAGCCCGGAAAATTCGCGGCGATCGCCGGGTCTTCGGCGTCGAGCCCGCCGGTCAGGCTGCCGAAAGCGGGCAGGATCAGCCGCCGTTCGTCGCCCGCGAAACAGGCGCGCGCGACATGGCGCCCACGGATGTTCAGCCGTAGCTTGGGGTGGAAATGCCCTGAAATCTCGGGGCGCGTTTCGCCCGGCTTGCATTGATGGCGCAGCACGATGCCATCGACCACCATCTCGTCGGCGACCTCGCCGCCCCAAGCGCCGCCCGACAGCCCGTCGTGATTGCCCGCGATCCAGACCAGCTTTGCCGCCGCCGCCTGCCGGTGCAGCCGTTCGGCGACCGCGGGCGCGATACGGTGTGCGGCGTCGCGGTCGTGGAAACTGTCGCCCAGGCACCAGATCGCGCGCGCCCCGGTTTCGGCCGCGAGGTGCGCGAGCCGGTCGAGCGTGTCGTGGCTGTCATAGGGAGGCAGCGGCTGGCCGTGCGCCGCATACCAGCTCCCCTTTTCCAGATGCAGGTCGGCGACGATCAGCGCCCCGTGGCGCGGCCAGAACAGCGCGCGGTCGGCGAGCGCGAGAAAATGGTGGCCGGCAAAATCGAGGGCGGGGGCGGGGGCCATGGCATCGCTATGGCGACGCCGCGGTGCCCCGGCAAGCATCTATCCCTTGGGCGGCAAATAGGCCGCGAACCGCTGCCTGTTGTCGCGCGACGCCCCGCTCGGCAGCTCGAAAATCACGCGCTTGTTCGGGAAATCGATCTCGATCCGGTCGAACAGCGACAGGCTGTCCATGCCGAGCAGCAGCGCGGGGCGCTCCTCCAGCCCCAGCGCGCGGAATGCCTGGCTGTCGGCGAAGCTGACGGGCAGGTCGTTGACGTCGAGCCCGTTGATCGTGATGCGTTTGATCCCGGTGCGCGTCGCGGGGACCGCTTCGCCCGACACCGCATTCAATACGGTCGGAAAAAAGGGAAAGCGGTTCTGGCGCCGCGACGCGACCATCCGTTGCAGCGCGAGGTTGCCGACGCTCGTCTGTGCGCCGGTATCGACGATCACATCGACCCTTTTGCCGTCGATACGCGCGTCGGACAGGATCAGGCGGCCGGCCATGTTGCGCGCCGTGACGACGATCGCATCGTCATCCTCGATAATCGGCTTTGCGCGCCGCCGCGTGTCCAAAATCTGCATGCTCTCGGCGCGGAAATCGATCAGGATGCGCCGGTTTTCCAGCATGTCGACACCGATCAGCCCCGCCGCGCCGATATGCCGGCCGGCAAAGGCGGGCGCGTCGAAAGGGGTCATGTGCAACCCGGTCATCGACAGCGCGGCGACACGGTAGCTGCTCACCACCGTCGAACTGCCGATCGTCGCGAGCCGCAGCTTCGCGCCCTCGATCAGGCCCAGCCGTTCGGCCAGTTCGCGCGCGATCACCGTGCGCTCGGCGCCGGTATCGACCAGAAAGGAAAAGGGGCCCTTCTCACCCACCATGACGTTGACCGACATGCGCCGGGTGGCGTCGAGGTCGAACGGTTGGATGAACGGCGTCACCTCGGTGGTCGTCGTGATCTGCGGCGTTGCCGGGGGCGGGCTCGATGCGGGAACGGGCGCCGGCGACGCGCCGATCAGCAGCGGCACGCCGGCAAGCAGCGCCAAAAGGACGGGCCGCTTCGAAACATGGGTCATCGCTGGCATCCTCTGTATATTTTTCCGCAATCTACGCCTCATCGTGGTTCGCGGCAAGCGGAACGCGGGTTACTCGCCGGCGCGCTAATGCGCCGCCATCGCCGTCTCGGCCAGCGCGTCGGCCAGCTCGCCGAGCAGCATGTCGTCGAGGTCCGAGGCCGCGACATTCTCGCGCCCGATCAGCACCAGCACCGGGATCGCGAGCGGGCTGATGCGATCGAGCCTCTGGTGCAGCATCGTCCCCGCCGCGCGGTCGAGCAGGTCGCCGAGCCGAGCGACATCGGTAAGCCGCTCGCGCGCATCGGCCCATGCGGCTTCGAGGAGAAGATGGTCGGGCTCATATTTGCGCAGGACATCGAAAATCAGGTCGGTGGAAAAAGTCACCTGTTTGCCCGTCTTGCGTTTGCCCGGATGCTGGCGCTCGATCAGCCCGCCGATCACCGCGACCTCACGGAACGCGCGTTTCAAGAGGTGCGATCGCTCGACCCATTCCACAAACTCGTCCTCGAGGATCTTCGCATCGAACAGCGCCGCCGGTTCGGCCACCGGACGCAGCGACCAGATCGCGATCGCATAGTCCGACGCGACGAAGCCGAGCGGTTGCAACCCCGCGCGTTCCATCCTTTTGGTGATCAGCATGCCCAGCGACTGGTGCGCGTTCCACCCCTCGAAGGGATAGACGACCAGATAATGGCTGCCCTCGTGCGGGAAGGTTTCGACGAGCAGTTCGCCGGGGCGTGGCAGGACCGATCGCAATTGCTGCATCTCCAGCCAGAACCGGACATCCTCGGGAAAGCGCTGCCAGCTCGCGGGATTGGCGAGGAAGCCGCGCACGCGGTCGGCGAGCCGCGTCGTCAGCGCCATGCGGGCGCCGACGTAGGAGGGGATGCGCGCCGGCCGCGTCGTCGCGCGGACATAGAGGTCGGTGTCGCGGATCGATTCGACCTCAAGGCTCAATCCGGCAAAGGCGAATGTGTCCCCCGGCGTCAGCGTGCTCGCGAAATATTCCTCGACGCTGCCCAAGCGTCGGCCATTCCTGAACCGAACGTCGAGCGTCGGCGCGTCGACGATGATCCCCGCATTCAGCCGGTGTTGCGCCGCCAATCGCGGATGCGCGATGCGCCAGCCGCCCTGCCCGTCGGGGGCGAGCCGGCGGAAGCGGTCATAGCTTTTGAGCGCATAGCCACCGTCGCGCACAAAACCGAGGAGGCGGGCGAAGATCTCGGCATCGATCCATCGATAGGGCGCCGCGGACCGGATTTCCGCCAGCAGATCGGCTTCCTTGAACGGCGCTGCGCAGGCGAGCGCCATCACATGCTGTGCGAGCACGTCGAGCGCACCGGGGCGGAAACGGTCGGCGTCGCGCTCGCCCGCTTCGACCGCGTCCAATGCCGCCTGCGCCTCGAGATATTCAAAGCGGTTGCCGGGCACGATCAGCGCGCGGCTTGGCTCGTCGAGCCGGTGGTTGGCGCGCCCGATGCGCTGGAGCAGCCGCGACGAGCCCTTGGGGGCGCCCATCTGGATCACGCAGTCGACGTCGCCCCAGTCGAGCCCGAGGTCGAGGCTCGACGTCGCGACGAGAGCGCGCAGCCGCCCTTCGGCCATCGCCGCCTCGGCACGCTGGCGCGCCTCGCGGTCGAGGCTGCCGTGGTGGATCGCGATGGGGAGCGACAGATCGTTGACCTTCCACAGCTCCTGAAAGATCAGCTCGGCAAGGCCGCGCGTGTTGCAGAAGATGATCGTCGTGCGGTTCTTCGCAACCTCCTGCATCACCTGATGCACCGCATAGCGCCCCGAATGCCCCGCCCAGGGCACCGCGCCCTCGGGCAGCAAAATCTCGATATCGGGATCGGCGCCCGCCTCGCCCTCGACCAATGTCACCACGTCGCCATCGCCGTCCGGCGCCAGCCAGCTTCGATAGGCCGTTGTGTCGGCGATCGTTGCTGACAATCCCACACGGCGCAGCCCCGGCGCGATCGTCTGGAGCCGCGACAACGCAAGGCTCAGCAAGTCGCCGCGCTTGCCGGGCGCGAAGGCGTGGATCTCGTCGATCACCACCGTCTTGAGGTCGGCGAACATCGTAAAACTGTCGGGGTAAGACAGCAGCAGCGACAGCGATTCGGGGGTCGTCAGCAATATGTTCGGCGGCCGGCTGCGCTGTCGCGCCTTCTTGTCCGAACTGGTGTCGCCGCTGCGGCTCTCGACGCTGATGTCGAGTTCCATCTCGGCGATGGGGACGGTGAGGTTGCGCTCGACGTCGGCGGCGAGCGCCTTCAGCGGCGAGACATAAAGCGTGTGTAGCCGGTCGGCCGGATGCTCCGCCAGGTCGACCAGCGTCGGCAGGAACCCCGACAGCGTCTTGCCTGCGCCGGTCGCGGCGACGAGCAGCGCACTTTCGCCGCGCTCCCCCGCCGCCAGCATATCGGCCTGATGCCGCCTGAGCCGCCACCCGCGCGCGCTGAACCATTGAGCAAAAGGGGCGGGGAGAGACATGGGCGGAACGTGGGGCGGGAGCGGCGCGCACGCAATGCTTCTCTCATGGCGGCATTCGACCGGTCGCTGCCCCAAAGCGGATATTCGCTTAAAGCGCGGCTTCCATGCCCTTCAACAGCGCCCGCCAATGCTCGCCCAACCTCCGCTGGAACAGCATCAGTTCGAACCCGTGGCGCGCGACATGCTTCTGCGGAATGCTGTCCCATCCGCGATGCTCGACCGTCACGCGTGTCTCGCCGCCGACCGCTTCGAAGCGCACGTCGACTTCGGTCGCCTGGTCGGCCTTGAAGCTCGGCAGCCGCCAGCCGAATGCCAGCCGCTCGCCCGGCTGCCAGTGATGCACCGGGCCGATCTCCCATAACTTGCCGTCGTCGAAGCGCGTGACGAGCCGCCCGCCCGGCCCCGCGGGATCGAAGCGCAGCGCGCCGTCGCCCCTGCGCGACAGCTGGAACAAAGGATGGCTTTTCCACCATCGCCCGATGTCGCGCGTAAAAGCGGTGAAGGCCACCTCGGGCGACACCGCGACGCGCAGCGCCACGATCACCGCGGCGGTCATTCGCCGCCCTCGACATGGGCCTTGAACGCGGCGAGCTGGTGCGTCCACAGCGCCTCGGTTTCGGCGAGCCAGCGCTTGAGTTCGTCGGTCGCGCCGTCCTTCAGCGAATAGATGCGCACCCGGGCGTCGAAGGCGGGATGCCCGTCCTCGACCAGTCCGCCTTCCTTGAGCGCGCGCAAATGGCGGCTCATCGCGGGCGGCGCGAGTCCGAGCGCACCCGCCAGTTCGCCCGCGCTGTGCGGGCGCTGACCGAGCAGTTCGACCGCGCGCCGCCGCACCGGGTCGGCAAGCGCGGCGAAGACGCGGTCGACCCCCGCGCTCAATCGTCGAGCCGCGTCTTCGTGGTGAAGCCGCCCTCGGCGTCCCACTCGGCAGCGCTCTTTTCGACGACCGTCACGCCAAAGGTCCAGATGTGCCCCTCGGGGTCCTTGGCGCGATAGGTGCGGTCGCCGTAAAATTGCGTCTCGGGCCCGGCGATGACATCGGCGCCCGCAGCACGCGCGCGGTCGCAATGTGCATCGATATCTTCGCCCTGCCCCAGCTGGACATGCACCGTCTGCGTATTCTTGCCGCCAAGGTTGGCGGGGCTGCGATGGTCGTCGGACCATTCATTGCCGACCATGATCGACGAATTGCCATATTCCATCTCGCTGTGCGCCAGATTGCCGTCGGCATCGAGCAACACGAAGGTCGGCTCGAACCCGAACGCCTCCTCCAGCCAGCGGAACGCCGTCTTGCTGTCCTTGTAGCAGACGGCGCTTGAAAACCCCTTCGGTCGCGGATGGTCGGCCATGGTCTTCTCCCGAGTCGGTGAATTGATTTTATCTTTGTAGAATATTTTCACAGAAATGAAAATACATGTTTCGACCGGCGAATATGCTAGGCGAAGCCGATGACCGATAACCTGCGCAATCATATCGACGAGGCGATGACGCTGGCGGCCGCACATCTCGGCCAGGGACGTGTCGCCGATTATATTCCTGCCCTTGCGAAGGTCGACCCGAACAAGCTCGGCTTCGCGATCGCGCTCCCCGACGGCACCGTCCACACCTCGGGCGATGCCGACGAACCCTTCTCGATCCAGTCGGTGTCGAAGGTCTTCGCGCTGGCACTCGCGCTCGGCCGCGTCGGCAGCTCGCTGTGGGACAGTGTCGGGCGAGAGCCTTCGGGATCGGCGTTCAATTCGATCGTGCAGCTCGAAAGCGAGCAGGGCATCCCGCGCAATCCGCTGATAAACGCGGGCGCGCTCGCGACCACCGACCGGCTCATCGACGGGCGCAGCGGCGATGCGGTCGCCGACGAAATCGTCGATTTCATGCGGGCGCGTGCGGGAGATGACAGCGTCGGGATCGATTTCGACGTCGCTTTTTCCGAATCCGAAACGGGCGCGCGCAACCGCAGCCTCGCGCATTTCATGGACGCCTTCGGCAATCTGACGCACCCGGTCGAAACCGTAGTAGGCGTTTATTTCCGCCAGTGCGCGATCGCGATGTCGTGCCGTCAGCTCGCCCGCGCCGGGCTGTTCCTCGCGATGGAAGGGCGCGATCCGCTCACCGGCGAACAGCTGATCGAGCCGCACCGGGCGCGGCGCATCAACGCGATCATGATGCTCTGCGGTCACTATGACAATTCGGGCGAATTCGCCTTTCGCGTCGGCTTGCCGGGCAAGAGCGGTGTCGGCGGCGGCATCCTCTGCATCGCGCCGGGCCAGGGGTCGATCGCGGTCTGGTCGCCCGCGCTCAACGAGGCAGGGACGTCGCTCGCCGGCGCCGTCGCACTCGAACATTTCGCCTATGCCGCCGGCTGGTCGGTGTTCGACTAGTCTTCGAGCAAAGTCATGCTGACCCGCGCGGTGCCGCTCCTGTGCATACCGATTTCCTTGGCCGCGGCGTGTGAAATGTCGATCACGCGCCCGCGTCCCCATGGGCCGCGGTCGGTGATGCGCACGACGACGCTGTGGCCGTTCGCCATGGTGGTGTCGCGCACCCTGGTGCCGAAGGGGAGGGTGCGGTGCGCTGCGGTCATTCCGTCGGGATCGAAGCGTTCGCCGCTCGCAGTCCGGTTGCCCGCGAGTTCGCGGCCATAATAGCTCGCCATCCCGCTGCCGAGCTCGGTTTCATCGTCCGAATTCGTATCGATCTGATCTTGTGCAACCGCCGGCAAGGCCAGCAGCAGCGGCAGGGCTATTGCCATCAAGCGCCGCATATCGGGTCCTCCCCCCTGTCTATGGGCGTGATCAAGCAACGGCGAGCGGCTCCTGCAAGCCGCTCGCGTCACGCTGCGCCGAATCTGCGGTCAGACGTCGAGGTTGGCGACCGAAAGCGCATTGGTTTGGATGAAGTCGCGCCGCGGCTCGACCTCGTCGCCCATCAGCCGCTCGAAGATTTCGTGCGCGATATCGGCCTGTTCGGCCTCGACGCGCAGCAGCGAGCGGTTCGACGGGTCGAGCGTGGTCTCCCAAAGCTGCTCGGCATTCATTTCGCCCAGCCCCTTGTAGCGGCTGATCGAAAGCCCCTTGCGGCTGTGCGCAAAGATCGCCTCGAGCAGTTCGGACGGCCGGGTGATCGGCGTCACCTTGCCGACGCTTGCGGCGGGCAGGTCGCTGTCGCTCGCTTCGGCATCGTCTTCGGCGGCCTCGGCTGCGGCGATCGCGGCCGCATCGGCCGCCTGCGCCGCCGCGCTGCTGCCCTTCACCAGCCGCGCCGGGTGGGCATAGGTTTCGGCCTGTTCGGCGGCGAGTGCGTGCAGCCGGCGCGCCTCCTGGCTCGCGAGGAAGGCGGCATCGATCGCATGATGGTCGCTGACCCCGCGCCAACGCTTTTCAAGCGTGTAGCCGCCACCCGCCGCGACGATCGTCCATTTTGCTTCGGCGCCGCCGGTCAGCGCGCGCTCGGCGGCGTTGAGCCACTCGGCGGCGCGGATGCCGGCTGCGGTGCGTCCGGCGCTGTCGAGCGCGGGATCGAGTGCCCCGTTCAGCGCCAGCGCCTCGACCAGTTCGTAATTATGGCCGCGCGGGACATAGCGCATCAGCGCGCGGAGGCGCCGCCCATGCTCGATCAGGCTGCGCAAGTCGGCACCCGACCGCGCGCCACCCGTGGTTTCGAGCATCAGTGCGTCGATCCCGCCGTCGACGAGGTAATTTTCGAGCGCGCTATCATCCTTCAGATACACCTCGCTCCGCCCCTTCGCGACTTTGTAGAGCGGCGGCTGGGCGATGTAGAGATGGCCGGCCTCGATGATTTCGGGCATCTGGCGATAGAAGAAGGTGAGCAGCAAGGTGCGGATATGTGCGCCGTCGACGTCGGCGTCGGTCATGATCACGATCTTGTGATAGCGCAGTTTTTCGAGGTTGAATTCGTCGCGGATCCCGGTGCCGAGCGCCTGGATCAACGTCCCGACTTCCTTCGACGAGATGATGCGGTCGAAGCGCGCGCGCTCGACGTTCAAAATCTTGCCCTTGAGCGGCAGGATCGCCTGGACATGCCGGTCGCGGCCCTGCTTCGCCGACCCACCTGCCGAGTCACCCTCGACCAGGAAGAGTTCGCATTTGGCGGGGTCGCGCTCCTGGCAGTCGGCGAGCTTGCCGGGCAGGCTCGCGATGTCCATCGCGCCCTTGCGCCGCGTCAGCTCGCGCGCCTTTTTCGCGGCTTCGCGCGCCGCGGCGGCGTCGATGACCTTCTGGATCACCGCCTTGGCATAGGCCGGGTTTTCCTCGAGCCATTCGGTCATCCGGTCGGCCATCAGGCTTTCGAGCGGCTGGCGCACTTCGGACGAGACGAGCTTGTCCTTGGTCTGGCTGCTGAACTTCGGATCGGGCAGCTTGACCGACACGATCGCGGTCAGCCCTTCGCGCATATCGTCGCCGGTCAGCGAGACCTTCTCTTTCTTGAGGATACCCGACTTGTCGCCATAGCCGTTCAATGTGCGCGTCAGCGCGGCGCGGAACGCCGCGAGGTGCGTGCCGCCGTCGCGCTGCGGAATGTTGTTCGTGAAGCAGAGGACATTTTCATAATAGCTGTCGTTCCACTCGAGCGCGACGTCGATGCCGATGCCGTCGCGCTCGCTGCTGATCGCGATCGGATCGGGCAGCAGCGCGGTCTTGTTGCGATCGAGATAGCGGACGAAGGCACCGATGCCGCCTTCGTAGAACAGGTCGTGGCTGACATGCTCGGCATGGCGCGCGTCGACCAGCTTGATGCGGACGCCCGAATTGAGGAACGCAAGTTCGCGGTATCGATGTTCGAGCTTCTCGAAATCGAATTCGAGGACATTCTTGAAGGTCTCGGTCGACGCCTGGAAGGTCACGCGCGTGCCCTTCTTGCCCGCGGGGGCCGGGCCGTTGACCTTGAGCGGAGCGACCGAATCGCCATGCTCGAAGCGCATCCAATGCTCTTCGCCGTCGCGCCAGATCGTGAGTTCGAGCCATTCGCTGAGCGCGTTGACGACGCTGACGCCGACGCCGTGCAGGCCGCCCGACACCTTGTAGGCATTGTCGTCGCTGGTGTTCTCGAACTTCCCGCCGGCGTGGAGCTGGGTCATGATGACCTCGGCCGCCGAAATGCCTTCCTCGGCGTGGATACCGGTCGGGATACCGCGGCCATTGTCCTCGACGCTGACCGATCCGTCGCTGTTCAGCGTGATCAGGACGAGGTCGCAATGCCCGGCGAGCGCTTCGTCGATCGCGTTATCCGAAACCTCGAACACCATGTGATGCAGACCCGACCCGTCGTCGGTGTCGCCGATATACATGCCCGGGCGTTTGCGCACCGCATCGAGGCCCTTGAGAACCTTGATCGAATCGGCGCCATAAGCGTTGGTGTTGGGCTGGTTGGAAGGAGCGCTGGGCGCGCTATTTTCTGGGGTGTCCGTCATATCGATTATATAGGGTCGCGGACCCGAAAACCCAAGCGAAAATGCGGCTCTGGGTCCTGTCGTGACGAGCGTTGCGCGCGCGCGCCGTGGCGGCTAGTTTCGCGGCATGAAACAAGGTCTCGCTTCCCCCCTCGCCGCTCTCCTCATCCTGTCGCTTGCCGCGTGCAGCGATGCCGCACCGCCCGCCGATAACGCGCCATCCGTTACGGGCGAACCGCTCGCGACGCGCGCGGTGATGATCGGCACCGAAGGGCCGAGCCTGCCCGCCTGTTCGAGCATCAGCCGCGTCAGGGACGGCGGCACCGACGTCTATTGGGCCCCCGACGAAACGCGCGCGGTGAAAGCCAAGCTTGCGGGCGGCGCCAATGTATCGCTGTGCGAAGCGACCGAGGGCGATGCCTGGTTCGGCGTCGTCTTCGCCGCGCCCGGAACCGACGCCGACATGTGCGGCGTGGGCAAATCGGTGCCCAATGCCCGCGAATATCAGGGTCCGTGCCGCTGGGGCTGGATCAAGGGCGGAACGGTGCGGCTGGGCGCTTAAAGCCACAAAAGCCCCGGATCGTCGTGTGCGATTTGTGCCCTTTGTGGCTTTAATGCGACAAAGGATACGCATGCGCGCGCTGAAACTGTCTCCTTTGTCGCTTTAGGGCGATCCGGGAATGGGTGTGCGGGGCAGTGATCAACAATCCAAAGAGCCGAGCAAGAAGGCTGGCATGGCCGGATAATGTAGGAAAGCGCTTTATGTTCCTCCCTGTCGCGTAGCGATGGGGAGGTGGCAGCGCGAAGCGCTGACGGAGGGGCAATGGCGTTTGGTCGCGGCCCCTCCACCACCGCCTGCGGCGGCGGTCCCCCTCCCCATGGCCTGTCTCTTATACACATCTCCGAGCCCACGAGACACTGAGCGA
>CAUUIU010000022.1:0-16209 GCA_963545025.1 uncultured Sphingopyxis sp.
GAGATCGCTCAGTGTCTCGTGGGCTCGGAGATGTGTATAAGAGACAGCCCCAACGTCATCATCGTTACCGCGAACAAGCGCGACCAGAATATTCTCGATGTCGGCTTGTCGATCACTGCGGAAAGCGGCGACGCGCTGATCACGCGCGGGATCAGTTCGCCGACCGACCTTGGCAAGATCGTTCCCGGGCTGACCGTCCAGCCGTCGCCTTTCAACACCCCCGTTTACACGCTGCGCGGCGTCGGCTTTTACGAAACGACGCTGTCGGCCGCGCCGACGGTCGCGGTGTATGTCGACGAAATCCAGCTGCCGTTCAGCGCCACGACGAAGGGCGCGGCGTTCGATGTCGAGCGCGTGGAAGTGTTGAAGGGTCCGCAGGGCACGCTTTTCGGCCAGAACACCACCGGCGGCGCGATCAACTATGTCGCGGCCAAGCCGACCGACATTTTCGCGGCGGGGGCCGATGCCAGCTTTGCGCGCTTTGCGACCTTCGACGTGCAGGGCTTCGTCAGCGGACCGCTCAGTGACACGCTGAAGGCGCGTGTCGCGTTGCGTACCGTTCAGGGCGGCGCGTGGCAGAAGAGCTTTACCCGCGATGACAAGCTGGGCAAGATGAACCAGTTCCAGGGACGGGTTCAGCTGCTCTGGGAACCCAGCGACAGCGTTCGCCTGCTGCTCAATGCCAATGGCTGGACCGACAAGGGCGATACCCAGGCTGCGCAGATCCAGAGCGACACCTGTGCGGTTACACCTGCCCCCACTTGTGGCAGCCCGGCCGGCATCGCGTTCGCCAACTATCCGCTCGCGCCGCAAAACGCCCGCGCCGCCGACTGGGGCTATGGCATCTATCGCAACGGCTTCAACGACTTCAACGCCTCCACCGATTACAGCCAGTTCGACTATTCAGAGCAAGGGCAGTTCGGGCGCCGGCCGAAGCGCGATGATCGCTTTTACCAGTTCAGCCTGCGCGCCGACGTGGACCTCAGCGACGTGCTTACGCTCACATCGATCACGGCCTATTCGGACTACAAGACCGACTCGGTCCAGGATTTCGATGGCACCGTCCTGTCTTCGGTCGATACCAACACGAGTGGCTATATCCGCGACTTCTCACAAGAATTGAGGCTCTCAGCGACGTTCGATCGCGCCAATATCATCGTCGGCGGCAATTACAACAAGGCCTCGACCTTCGATCGGCTGTTCTACAATTTCAGCCAGGGCCCTTCTTCCGACCCGCTGTACACGATTCCCGGTTCGCCGCAGGGTCAGCTTACCTTCAACTATTCGAACCAGGATATCGAGGCTTACGCATTCTTCGGCAATATCGAATTCAAGCTGACCGACAGCCTCACCCTGATCGGTGGCGCGCGCTACACGAAGACCAACCGCGACTTCGAGGGCTGCACCAACGACTATCAGGGGGGCACGGCGATCTGGTGGAACGCCCTCTTCGGCACCAACGTCCAACCGGGGGGCTGCCTCACCCTGGATCCAACCTTGACGCCATTTAACCCGGCGGTGTTCGACCAGCTCAACGAGGACAATATTTCGTGGAACGTCGGCGTCAATTATCAGACGCCGGGCGATACGCTGTTTTACGGCCGGGTGAGCCGTGGTTACAAGTCGGGCAGCTTTCCGACCGCCTCGGTGGCAAGCGGGCTCGGCTATACCCCGGTGACACAGGAATCGGTTACGGCTTACGAGGTCGGCATCAAGGCACCGCTCGCTGACCGCAAGCTTGAGCTGACCGCGGCTGCCTTTTACTATGACTATAAGGACAAGCAGCTGCGCGGACGCCTGCCCGATCCCGTATTCGGGACGCTCGACGGACTCGTGCAGATTCCCAAGAGCCGCGTGCAGGGTATTGAAATGGCGCTGCTGGCCCGCCCGGTCGATGGGCTCAGGATCAGCATCGGCGGCACCTATATCGACACAAAGATCCAGGAATTCATCGGGTTCCAGCCAGATGCAACGACCGCCGATTTCAAGGGCCAGCGTTTCCCCTTCGCGCCGAAGCTGACCGCGATCGCCGATGCCGAATATGAATTCCCTGTCGCGTCCTCGGTCGATGCCTATCTGGGCGTGTCGATGACACACAATGGCAAGACGTCGTCGACGCTGGCGAACAGCGACACCGCAACGATTAACCGCGACGCGCGCTTCGATATGCGCAGCTATACGCTGATCGACCTGCGCGCGGGGATCAACATCCCCGATAGCAAGGTCCGCGTCGGGGCGTTCGTGCGCAATGTCGGCAACGTCTACTACTGGACCAATGTGCAAGACACTCTGGCGTCGGTCGCCCGCTTTGCCGGCATGCCGCGCACATACGGTGTCCAAGTCAGCTGGCGCTATTGATCGCGGGAATGGGCGCTTGCCCGTATAGTGAAATCGTTCTACGATTGTATCGATAAGGCTGCCTACAGATCACTCGCGTGGAGTCCAATGCCGAGCGAGTGAATCACCGCCGCAATGGAGAGAGTGATGGCCACCCTGCTAGCAAACGACACCGCAGATCTTCGCGCGAAGGGCGATGATGCCGCGCCAATCGTCGAGCGGATCCCGCCCATTCCGTCGCGGCAAAAAGCCCACGGTCCGCTCACCGCCTATCGCCTGCGCCGCTTTTACGCGATGCTCACACTGGTCTTTGCGGCCGGCGTCGCGCCGATCCTGCTCGGGATGAGTGCGCAGTGGAAGGCATTCGGGCTGGGTCTGCTCTTCCCGGGTGCAGGGTTCCTCTACGCGGGCAGCGCGCTGAGTCTCGCATTTGCGGTGGCGTCCTTTGCAGCCTTCGCCGTCATCATGTTCATCTGGTGGGCGCGCGGCGTGATCCTGGGCCCGCCCGGCGTGCTGGTCGGGACCGCGCTGCTGTCGGCGGCGTGGATCGAGGGCAGCACGGGCGTCGCGTGGATGGAACCCGTGATCCCGGCGGCAGTCGTCGCGACGCACCTCTATTTCGCAGCCAAGCGCCGCTCGACCTTTGCGGCACAGCAGGCGCGGGGGACGAAGCTGAACGCCGAGATCACCCAGGTTGCCCCGATCTTGCGTGACCACCCGGTCACCGCCGCGCCCGAAATGCCTGCCAGCCAGATCAAGGAATTTCGCCGCATGCTCGACCTGGCGTTGCAGTCGGTCGATAGTTGGACGGGCTTTTCCACCGACGACACCTGGCAGGACGGCGCCTTGCGCTATCAGATCTGCACCATGTCGTGGAACCTCGCGCTCGGCCAATATACGCAGCTTCCAGCCTTTCATGGCTATCTCAACACCGCGCAGGAAAATCTGATCCGCAAGCATATCGACCGGAAAACCTGGAATTACTGGTATTGGGAAAGCATGTGGGGGAATCTGAAGCCCGACAAAAATCCGGTCCATATCGACAATATCATGCTGACCGGCTTTCTTGGCGTCTCGCTCGGGCTGTTCGAGACTGCGAGCGGCACGTCGCCATTCAAGGATGATGGCGCGCTTACCTTCCGCTGGGACGATAGCACCGCCTTTCCTTACAGCCATTCGACTATGCTTGAAGAGGTGGTGAAGAACTACAAGCGATACGACCTCGGCTGGTTCCCGTGCGAACCCAAATGGGTCTATTCGATGTGCAATCTCGTCGGGCGTACCTCGCTCGCGCTGCATGACGCGCGCCACGGCACGAACTATGTCGGCGAGATCAGCGAGCGCTTCGAGCATACGATGCACGAGGAAATGATGATGGCCGACGGCCGCATCAAAGTGTGCACGTCGACCCCCTTCGGTTTCCAGGTGCCCAGCCTGTCGGGGCTGTTCGGCGAAACCTGGGGCATTCGTTTCATGACCCCCTATGCGCCTGAACAGGCCGAACGGCTGTGGCAGGTGCTGAAACAGGACTTCATCCGCGTCACCGATGACGGAATGCTCGATTTCAAACTGCTACCGCTGGGATGGGATACGCGTAAGCCCGCCGACTTCTCGAAATGGCCCGAACTCAATCCGCTGATCATGGTGCTTTGGTCGTCGCTGGAGATGGGCGACGACGAAGTGGTCGCAGCGACGCGCAAGACGATCGACAGCCGCTATGGCGAAGGGATCGCAGATTCGATGACATGGAGCGGCCGCAACACGGTCCGCAACATGGTGACCAAGGGTTTGCCCGAGGTGTGGGCGACCGGTCCGATCCTTGCTGACGCCACTTATCCCGAAGCGATCGTTGCTCGCGCGGTCACCGATGGAACGGCGCTCAACCTTGTCCTTCATCCCGGCGAAGGGCCATGCCGCACCGAACTCGGCTTCGCGCGGCTGGTCCCGGGGCGCAGCTATCGGTTGAAACAGGCTGACACGCTGATCGTTGCCGGAGCCGATGGCACCGCGCGCGCGACGGTCGGTCTCGACGGCCGCACTGAACTCGACCTGGTGCCGGCGGGCTGACCGATGGCTTGCTGCATCATCGCGGCTTTTCTGCTCGCCCAGTTTGTGGCGATGATCCGGCGCTGGGGCGTGTTTTGGGGCGTGGTAAAGGCCGATCCCGGTGAGGATGCGGATACCGTTTTTCGTCGCATCCGTATCTGGTTCGCCCGTCCTGCCGTCCGGCGTACCGCCTTCGTACTCGCCGCGGTCGAACTCGTGGTGCTTGGCGGCTGGGCCTACACCGAACATGGCGCGCATCTCTATCGCATCGCCGATCAGGCGGCCGGCAGGCTGCGCGGAGAGACCATTGTCTACGCCGGCCTCTGTTCGCCCTCCAGCAAGGAAGCCGGGGTACGCATCGTTATCGCCTCGGCCGAACCCGATGCGCTCCTTGCTGCACGCATGAACTGACGGCGCTGTGGCGGGCGACGAATTTGCCGGCAAGGTGGCCATCGTCACTGGCGGCACGCGCGGCATAGGCAGAACACTCGCCCGGATGCTTGTCGAGCGGGGTGCAAGCGTGGTGATTGTCGGACGCGACCCTTCCAATATGGCTGATGCGCTTGCATCGTTGTCGCGGCGCGGACCGGTGGCGCCGCTCGGGTGCACCGGCGATATCGCACTTGCGGACACCGCAAACTCGGCGGTCGGGATGGCGTGCGACAGTTTCGGCGGGCTCGATATCGTCGCCAATATCGCTGGCTGGTTTCCGACCGCGCTGATCGAAGATACGAGCGATGCGCAATATGCCGACACGATCGCCGCAAATCTGACAGGCACCTTCATGCTGTGCCGCGTTGCTCTTCCGGAGCTTCGCCGGCGCCGCGGGTCAGCGATCGTGAACATGTCTTCGACGGCGGCGCGCGTCGGGACGCCAGGACTTGCGGCTTATGGTGCGAGTAAGGCGGCGGTCGAAGGGCTCACCCGCGCGTTGGCGATCGAAGCCGCGCCCGATGTGCGCGTCAACGCCGTTTCGGCGGGGCCGACGTTGACCGACACGGTGCGCGCGCTGGTAAAATCGGACACAACCGGCGCGGTGAAGGCGGTGACCCAGTCGCTGCCGTTGCAGCGTATGGCCGAGCCCGAAGAAATCGCCGAAGCGATCTTGTTCCTTGCTTCGCCGCGCGCGAGCATCATTACCGGTCAGGTGTTGCATGCCAACGCTGGCGGGATCATGGCCTGACGCCAAAGCACGCTAACATTCCGCACCAGCTCCGAACGCCGCGGGCGTAGCGACGCGCCTTTCCCTCGCATTTTTGTGCCCAGCAATGCGCAATTGAATGATGCTCGACTTATGATTATGGTCGAACGAAATCGTTTGAAGAAGTTTCGAGCAGTGACGCGGCAAAGTCGCGCACAAAGAGGAGAGGATGAGGCGATGCTGGTTTCGCGCGATATAGCTTCAAGGTCCGATCAAATGATCGCCGAGTGCGGTCTGGACACGCTGTCGATTTTCTTTTCGGAACAGGCGGAAGGCGCGCAGCGCCTGACCTATCTGTTCCATCATGGCGTTTCGGAAGACGCGCAGGCGGCCTATCGCGACGGGCGCGTGTTCGAAGAGGATCCCTTCACCCGGATCGTCGATCGCAACGATCGCTGCGGCCGGCTCGTTCGTTGGGGCGACGAGTCGCTCGACCGCCATGCGGGCCGGGCGAAGGAGTATCGGCAGTTCATCAATTGCCATTCGGTCGATGTCGTCGGCGCGTGGGTGCAGCAGATCCTGCCCGAATTCTATCTCGTGATCGGCGCGCATTGCGTCCCCAAGGGACACCGCACGTCGGAGGTCGCGCACGGTCTTCTCGAAAGGGAGTCGGCCGCGATCGCGCAGATGGTCGTCAGCCAGCTGTTCGAGGAAACCGTTGCGGGTGCCGGGGGGCGCGGGATGCTCCACGCCGCGCTCGACGACACCGACGCGGGATCGAACGATGCCTCGGCCAAGCTGTCGATGCGCGAGCTTCAGATCGCCCAGATGATCGGCGCGGGGAACCAGAACAAGCAGGTCGCCTATATGGCCGGTATCTCGGAATTCACCGTCGAGAACCACCTGCGGCGCATCTATCGCAAGCTCAATGTGCACAACCGTGCGGCGATGACGGCGAAGATTTTCGGCGGGCCTAGCTGCCAATAGCGGATTTCCGTCACTGGCAGCGGAGCCTGTCGCCCGATAGCCCATCGATATGATCTGCGCAGGAATTTAAGTGCGCGGACGAAATGTTGGGAGCCGATGACGATGAAGGCGATGGTCCTCGAGGATGGCCAGTTGGCCCTGCAGGACATCGCAGAGCCGACCCCCATTGCTGGCCAGATGATCACGCGGCCGCTGGTGTGCGGCGTTTGCGGCAGCGACCTTCACGCGAAGGATCATAGCGGCCACCTGTGCGACCTGCTTCACCGTGCCGGCTTTCGCGGTTTCATGGATCCCGCCCGGCCCGTGGTGATGGGACACGAGTTTTGCTGCGAGGTACTGGAAGACAGTGGCGGCTTCGCACGCGGTCAGCGCGTCGTCGCGCAGCCGTTTATCGCCGGCCCCCACGGGGTCGAACTGATCGGCTATTCGAACCGCTTCAACGGCGCGTTTGCCGAGCGGATGCTGCTCCAGACCGATGCGGCGCTCGTCGTCCCCGACCATGTCGAAACCGAGATCGCCGCGCTGACCGAGCCGCTATCGGTTGCGGTGCATGCGGTGGCCGAAAGCGCCGCTGACGCCGATTGCGCCTTTGCCGTATTCGGTTGCGGCCCCGTCGGACTGTTTGTGATCACCCGCCTGAAGGCGCTTGGGCTCGGCCCGGTGCTCGCGGTCGAACCCAACGCGGCGCGGCGCGAGATGGCGGCGCGGATGGGCGCCGACATCGTGGCGGCGCCAGGCGACACCGGGATCGAGGGGTGGTTCAACGAACTCGGCCTGCCGCTCGGCCTGTCCGATGCGATGGCGCAGGCCCCTGAACTCAAAAAGCGCGAGCGTGCGGTCCTGTTCGATTGCGTCGGAAAGCCCGGCATGTTGATGGCGATCGCGGCGTCGGCGCCGATCGGCGCGACGATTACCGTCGTTGGCACCTGTATGGAAACCGACCCGATCGAACCGGCCTTCTTCCTGCAAAAGGCGCTGCAACTGCGCTTCGTCTTTGCCTATTCGCCCGCCGATTTCGCCGATGCGTTTGCGATGATCTCGGCCAATCCGGACAGCCTCGCGCCGATGGTGACGGGCACGGTCGTCCTCGCCGACGTCGACCGCGCCTTCGCCGCGCTTTCGGGCGGTGGGTCTGACATCAAACTGATGGTGACTCCGACATGAAAGCCCTGACCGCAGAGGATATGACCGCCTATCTGGTGGCACGCTTCCCCGACTGGAAGGATGTCAGGATCGACGGGCTGCACCGCCTGCCGCTGGGTGCATCGCGCGAAACCTATCGTTTCGACCTGTCCTATGCGGATGCCAGCGGGGCGCACAGCGACAGGCTGATTCTGCGGCGCGATCCGCCGGTCAGCAATGTCGATAGCGACCGCAACCACGAATATAGCGCCTACCGCGCGATCCATGGCCACGGCATTCCAGTGCCGCGGATGATCCTGCTCGAAGAAGATCCGGGCCCGATGGGCGGCGCGATCTCGATCGCCGAGGATATGCGAGGCTATCACAACAGCGAATATCAGCTGCAGGAACCCGCATGGCAGGACAAGCTGCCGCATATCGCCGAGCAGATGTGGGGTACGATGGGGCGCCTTGCGGCGGTGCCGGTCGACAACCTCGATTTGGGCTTCATGGTCTCTGCGACGCCTCAAGGCACGGCAATGCAGGAGCTCGATTTCTGGGAAGCGACGCTCGACAAAAACGACGTCGGTCCCGAACCGATCACCCGCGCCGCGATCCGCTGGCTCCGCCGCAACCCGCCGCCGCCGGCGCAAAAGCTGGCGATGGTCCATGGCGATTTTCGCGCCGGCAACTTCCTCTACGACGACGACGGCAATCTGATCGCGGTGCTTGACTGGGAAATGGCGCATCGCGGCGATCCGCTCGAAGATCTCGCGTGGAGCCTCGCGCGCGTTTTTTCCTTCGGCAAGGACGATCGCCGGAGTGGTATCGCGCCGCGCGCGGATGCGATCCGCATATGGGAAGCTGCGAGCGGCCTCGAGGCCGACGCCGAGGCATTGCATTGGTGGGAACTGATGATGTGCGTGAAGGGGCAGGGCATCTGGAACAGCTGCGCGCATGCCTGGACGACGACGACCGGCGAGCGCGAGGTCATCCACGCCTACGCCGCCTGGTGGCTGCGTAACGCGCAGGACCGCGCGATCCTCGAACTGATGGGGCATTTATGAGACCGTCCATCCCGGCCGCCGCGAGCGATCTTGCGGCGCGGCTGCGCAGCGAAATCGTCCCCGAACTCACCGGCTTTCGCGCGAACAATGTCGCGATGGGATCGGCGATGATCGACATGATCGCCGAGGAATTCGACCGCGCTGCGGCGCGCCTGTTTGAAGAAAATGAGGCGGTGCGCGGCCTGTTGCAGCGTGGGGCTGCGCTAGGCGTCGGCAGTGACGCGCCCAAAGCACCCGCAAATCCCGATCTGCGCGTATCGGCGCTCGAAGCGCAAAATGATCGCCTACGGGCCGCGCTCATCGACCTGCAGGCCGCGGTTGAAACCCGCGACGATAGCGACGCCCGTGCACTCGACGCAGACATCTGGGCGGAGCTGGCCCGGTCGGTCGAGCGCCGCCGCGTCGCTTCCGCCAACTTCTGAATCCTCCCCATCCCGAAAATTGGAGAACCCCATGCTGACCGCCGCCGACGATTTCGCAATTCATCAGACACCCGAGCCGATCGCTTATTCGGGGACGGATCGCAATTTCTATGACCGCTACTGGTTCAACGGTTATGAGCCCGATGGCTCACTCTTCTTCCTTGCCGGAATGGGCATCTACCCGCACCTCAATATCATCGACTGCGGCATTTCGATCCAGGTCGACGGGGTGCAGCATTGCCTGCGCGGCAGCCGCGTCCTGACCGACCGGATGGACACGTCGGTCGGCCCGATCCGGATCGAGGTGGTCGAGCCGCTCCAGAAGCTGCGGATCGTGGTCGAGGAGCATGACGGCATCGCCGCCGACATCACGATCACCGGGCGTGCGTTTCCGATCGAGGAACCGCGCTTCATGCGCCGCGTCGGGACCAAGGGCTTTCTCGACTACACCCGCCTGACCCAGAACGGCCATTGGACGGGCTGGATCAGCATCGACGGCAAGCGCATCGACCTCAGCCCGCGCTGCACCGGCACGCGCGACCGGTCGTGGGGCACGCGCCCGATCGGCATGTCCGATCCGCAGCCCAATCCACTGGCGGGCGAGCAGGGCTATTTTTGGCAATGGACCCCGCTCAATTTCAGGGACAAGAGCTTCTTCTTCCACATCGCCGCCGAACCGAGCGGGCATATCTGGAACAAAAGGTCGGTGCTGTGCCCCGACGGCACCGGCCCCGAATCCTTCCTCGAAACCGAGAATGCCGAGATGGAGACGGTGCTCGAACCCGGTACGCTCTGGCCGAAGAGCGGCGTGCTGACCGTCGATTATGGCACCGGCCCGTATCGGCTGGAATTCGAGCCGTTCCACCGGATGCAGATGAAGGGCATCGGCTATTTCCACAGCGAATGGTTTCACGGCAATTATCACGGCGGCCTGCGCGTCGAGCGTGAGGATTTCTCGGTTGCCGACCTCGACCCGATGAAGCTCGAGAATTTGCACGTCCAGCGGCTTTCGCGGGTGAAGATGACCGAGCCTGATGGTACTGTTGAGGAAACCATCGGTACGTTCGAACAGGCGATCCTGGGCGCCTATCGTCCGCTGGGCATCGAGAGTGCGATGGACATCACCCGGTGGGACAAGGATTGATCCGATGGCGAAGCTCGACGGCAAAGCCGCGATCGTTACCGGCGGCACCGACGGCATCGGTTACGCCATCGTCAGCCGGCTGCTCGACGATGGCGCGAAAGTCCTGTTATGCGGCCGGACTCAGGCGCGCGGTGACGAAGCCCTGAAACGGCTCGCGAGCCCGAACGCCCACTTTCTGGCGACCGACGTGGGAGAAGAGGCCGACGTCGAGGCGCTGATCGCGCGCGCGGTGGAGTTGTTCGGCGCGCTCGATATTCTCGTAAACAACGCCGCGGTCGCCGCCGTTGCACTGATCCACGAGCACAGCACCGAGGACTGGCGACGCAGCAATGCGGTGAATTATGATTCGGTCTTCTTCACTTCGCGCGCCGCAATCCCGCACCTTCGCAAGACCAAGGGCACAATCATCAACATCGCCTCGATTTCGGGATTGGGCGGCGAAGGCGCCTATCCGTCTTATTCGGCGCAGAAAGGCGCGGTCATCCAACTGACGCGCGCGATGGCCGTCTATCATGCGCGCGAAGGCATCCGCATCAACGCCATCTGCCCCGGCTTTATCGAAACCCCGGCGACCGATGCGTTCAAGGCGCTGCCCGACCTGCTCGACCGATGGATCAAGGAAATCCCGGCCCAGCGCCCCGGCCAGCCCGGCGAAATTGCCAGCCTGACCTCGTTCCTCGCATCCGACGAAGCAAGTTTCATGTTCGGGTCGATCGTTGTCGCGGACGGCGGCGTGAGCGCCGGCAGCGGCCAGCCGACGCAGGTTCCGCTCGGGTGACGGCCGATCCGATCGCGGTAGTCGAGGCGCTGGTAGCGGCGTTCAACCGCCGCGATACGGGTGCAATTGCCGCATTGCTCGCAGACGATGTCGTTTGTGCGGGCATTCCGCTCGAGCCGGCCTATGGCCGTGCGGCGACGATGGCGATGCTGGCGCCCTTCCTTGCGGCGGAGGCGATCGACTGGCGCATTCTCGCCATCGCGGCAAATGGCGGCATGGTCTTTACCGAACGCGACGATCGTTTCCGCTTTGCCGGGCGCAATTGGACAGCGGTTCGCGCTGCGGGGGTATTCGAAGTCGATACCGAAGGTCGGATCGCCGCGTGGCGTGACTATTTCGACCTCGCCGAGCTGGAACGGGCGATGCCCTGATTTCTGCTAGGGGATCAGCACGGCCTTCACGCATTCGCCGCGATGTTGCGCCGCAATCGCGTCGTTGATCGCGTCGAGCGGGAAGGTCGTTATCAGCCGGTCGAAGGGAAAACGCCCTTCGTGGTGGAGCGCGAGCAGCTCGGGAATGAAGGTCTGCTGGTCGCTGTCGCCTTCGATGATCCCGATCACGCGGTGTCCGAAGGTGATCATCGCCGCGATATTGACCGACATCATATCTTCGGGCCGCGGCGGCACCCCGACGAGGCCCAGCATGCCGCGGCTGCCCAGCGATGCGAGGCCGGCGACGATGGCGCTGTCGCGCCCGCTCGTCTCCAGCGCGAAATCGACGCCGTCGGGCAGTAGCGCGCGGACCGCCTCGGCGACGTCACCCGCAGCGGGATCGATCGTATCGGTCGCCCCGAACTCGATCGCCAGATCGCGCCGCGAGGCCATCGGCTCGACGACGATGATCCGTGCGCAGTCGCGAACCTTGGCCGCCATCACCCCGGCAAGGCCGACCGGACCGGCGCCGAAGATGACGAGGGTGCTGCCCGCGCGGCAATCGAGCGAACGCATCACCGCGCCTGCACCGGTCTGGAGCCCGCAGGCAAGCGGCCCAAGGGCGGCAAGGTCGAGCCCCGTCGGGTCGATCTTCACCACGTTGCGCGCCGGCGTGATCGCGTGGCTCGCAAAGGAGGACTGGCCGAAGAAATGCGATGCCACCGATTGGCCATCCTTCGCAAAGGCGGTGCTGCCGTCGGGCCGCGACCCGGCATAGTTGAGCGCCGGAAAGGAACGGCAATAGGAAGGCAGATTCTCGTCGCAGCGCGCGCAATGGCCGCAGCTGCTGAAGCCGATGATGACCGCGTCGCCGGGCGCCAAACCGGTCACGCCGGCACCGACCGCGCGCACGATTCCCGCACCCTCGTGCCCGAATACGATCGGCATCGGTACCGGGGCAAAGCCGTCCCGGAAGACCAGGTCGGTGTGGCAGAGGCCGACCCCGGCGATCTCGACCAGCACTTCGTCGGCATGCGGTTTACCGATCGTCAGTGTGTCGATCTCGAAATCGGCACCGGGCGCCGAAACGACCGCGGCTTTGACATCCATGTGCAGCTCCTGTCAGGCGGCGGTGTAGCCGCCGTCGGCGACGAATTCGGATCCGGTGACAAACGCCGCGGAGTCGCTGGCGAGGAAGGCGATCAGCGGCGCGATATCGTTCGCATCGCCGAGCCGTCCCATCGGAATCAGTTTCGTCCAGGTTGCCAGCGCGGCTTCGGGGGTCAGGGGAGCTCCGGCTTCGTCGGTCGGCGCGTCCCATGTCGCACCGAGGTTCGTCGCCACGGGGCCGGGCAGCACCGAATTGACGCGAATTCCGCTGTCGGCGAGTTCGATCGCGACCGCCTTGCTCAGCGCCCGAACCGCGCCCTTGGTCGCGCTATAGGCTGCGAATTGCGCGCCGCCGACCTTGCCATAGACCGACGAGATATTGACGATCGCGGTCGTGGCGGCACCCCGCGCGATCGCGGAACGCATCAGCGGAAGCGCGCCGTGCATTCCCATATAGACGCCCTCGACATTGATCTGCATTTGCCGCCGCAGCACGTAGATGCCGGCTTCGGCAAAGGGCTTGGACATCATGATCCCGGCATTGTTGACCAATATGTCGAGCTGGCCGAACGCAGCGTCGACCTGGCCGAACACCGCCGTCCATGCGGCTTCGGAGGTCACGTCGTGCGTCGCGGTGAGCACATCGCCGCCGAGTTCCGCGGCAAAGGCGGACAGCCCTGCGCTGTCGATATCGGTCAGCACCAGCCGGGCGCCAAGCGCATGAAACAAAGTCGCCGTCTGGCGCCCGATGCCCGATGCGGCGCCGGTGATGACGGCGACCTTGCCGTCGAGGTTCAGTATCGCGCTCATGACTATCCTCAGATATTCGATCTTGCGTGCCGGTCGGTTCCGGCGAGCGCGGGCAGGAAAGGGAGGGCGCGGTCGCAATAGACCTCGACCGCGGGTTGAAGCGTATCGGGGTCGTCGAGCGTTCCCGCTTTGATGAGGATCAAATCGGGCAGCGGCTCGATGCGCGAGAGAATGGGGGAGCCGCAGGTGGGGCAGAAAAGGCGCGCAACCGTCCGGCCGCTGTCGCTGCTGTCGTCGAAACTTCTGGTTTCGCCTTGCAGATCGAAATCGGCCGCGGGAACCGCGATCACGATCCCGAACGCGCTGCCCGACTGGCGCTGGCAGTGCCGGCAATGACAGATGGCGGTGAGAAGGGGAGAGCCTGTGAAATGATAGCGCACCTTTCCGCACAGGCATCCGCCGGTGGTGATTTCGTCGTCGATATCGTCAATGGCCATCGGTTCCGCCAACGTGGAGGAATTGGCAGCCGGCGGAGCCGAAACTCCACCGGCCACTCCCCCTTATCCCTAGAATTTATATTTTGCCGTGACGCCGTACATGCGCGGCGGGGCGTGAAGCAGATAGTCGTAGCCGAAGGCGTCACGCAGGTTCAGACCGTACATGAAATACTTCTTGTTGAAGATGTTGGTCGCCCACAGCCGGACCGAAAGCTGTTCGCCTTCCCAGCCCAGCGTCGCATCGGCGAGAACATGGCCGGGCGAATTGAGGAACTGGTTGCCGGCCTCATTGTTGAAGGGTGAGAAGAACTGCTTGCTGGTGTAGACGAGGTTGGGCGAGAAAACGATCTCGCCCGATCCTACCGACCCGATCGTCCAGTCGGCACCGGCATTGATGGTCCATTTCGGCGCGTTCGGCAGATTATTGCCGTCGAGATTGGTCCCCGACAGCGTCAATGTGTCGTAAGTCGCGTCAAGATAGGTGACCGAGAGGTTCGCGGTCAGCGACGACACGGGCCGTACATTCAATTCGGCTTCGATCCCCTTGATCGTCGAGCCGGGGGCGGAGCGGATGAAACCGGTCGTACCGATCACCTCGTTGAGCTGCTGGTTCTTGTACTTCGTCAGGAACGCAGCGGTGGTCAGGGTTGCAAGGCCGTCGAGAAAGCGCATTTTTGCGCCGATTTCATAGGCATCGACCTGCTCGGGCGGCACGAAGTCGATCGGATTGCCGGCATAGAACTGGCTTGAGAACGACCCCGCGCGATAGCCGCGACTATAGTTGGCATAGAGCATCGTCCCGCTGTCGAAAGTGTAGTCGATACCGACTTTTCCGGTGATGCGGCTGCTCTTCCGGCGCTTCGAAGCTTCGGGCGTGATCACCCCAGCCGGCGAGATGCTGCCGTGCGTGAAGGTGATCGCCGCGGCGTCGGGATCCGCTGGATCGAAATCATAGGTGCTGAACGGCGGTGACGTGACCGGATCGGCAAAGGCGGTCAGGAAGGAATAGGCGTCGTAGTGGCGGTTGCTGTCCTTGGTATAGCGCACGCCGAGCGTGATGCCGAAATTTTCGCCAAAATCCTGGTCGATCTGGGCAAAGGCTGCATAGCTGTTCCGCTCCTGCCGGTAGTGCTGGTAGAAATAAAGTGTGCTGACCAGGCGATATTTGTCGATATTGTTGATACTGTCCCAGCCGTAATAGACGCCCGCCTGCACATTGGTGCTGTCGCCGGCATAGGCGAGCTTCACTTCCTGGTTGAACTGCTTGTAGACGTCGCCGTAATTGGTCTGGAGGAAGCCAACAACGGGCGTGCCCGATCCTTCCTGCGTCAACGCCTGCTTCGACCAGTCATAGGCGCTGAGCGTCTGGAGGGAGAGGCTGTCGGTGAGTTCATAGTTGATGTTGAACTGCACGCCGGCATTCTTGACATCGTTGAAGCCCAGGTCGGGCTGGTTGGTCTCGAAGAAGCTCAGATTGTCGTTCGAGCGGAAATAGGTCGAGGTGCCTGTGCCGTCGTTGCGGTGAAAGGCCGCGGCTTGCGTCGGCTTGCCCTTGCTGCCCGTGACCTTCAGCATCATGTCCAGCTTTTCGCTGGGCTGGGCGCGGATGATCAGGCGGCCGGCAATCGAATCCTTGGAATTCGCGTCGGGCTGGCCGGGGAAGATATTCCTCACATAACCGTTGGCCTCGACATAATTGACCGCTGCGCGAAAGCCGAGAACATCGTCGATCAGCGTCCCCTCGATTGCGCCTTGCCCGCGCACTTCCTGAAAGCGGCCATACCCCGCCTCGACATAGCCACGGGTGCCGGGCGCGAGCGTCGGTTTGTTCGAAATGAAATTGATTGCGCCACCGGTGGTGTTGCGACCGTAGAGCGTGCCCTGCGGCCCGCGAAGCGCTTCGACGCGCTCGAGGTCATAGAGCTGGAGCCCGTGCATCGTGCGGGCGCTCAGATAATTGTCGTCGGTGTAGACGCCGACCGGGGACACCTGGTTGGCGCCATATTCGTTGCCCACGCCGATCCCGCGCATCGTGAAGTTCGGTTGCGCTTCGCCGAATGCGCTGGTGACCTGTAGCGATGGCACCGAGCCGCTGAGATCGAAGCTGGAGGTGATGCCCTGACGCGAGAGGTCCTCGGTGTTGAGCGCCGAAACCGCGACCGGAACCTTCATCAGCGATTCGGACCGGCGCTGCGCGGTCACCACGATATCGTCGATGCCCGTCGAGCTCTGTTCTTCGGCTGCCGGTGCGGTATTTCCGGCACTGTCCTGCGCCCAAGCAGGCACCGCCGTCAGTGCGGTCGCGCCGAGCAGCGCGGCGGGAAAAATCCGAATGACCTTCATGAAACCCTCCATCCCTTGTCTGCCTCGCGGCTTCGTGGCCGCCGGCTTTGTTGCACTTTGTCACACCCCCACCTTGCCAATGTCCAATCGGGAC
>CAUUIU010000023.1:0-16182 GCA_963545025.1 uncultured Sphingopyxis sp.
TCTACACTTCTAGCTTCGTCGGCAGCGTCAGATGTGTATAAGAGACAGATACCGGCCAGGGCCAGCGCGGTGCGAGCGCGAACGCGCCCCCGCCGCACGGCACCGAACAGGATCGCACAGGCGATGATAGCGATGAGCAAGGCCAGCTTTCCCGGATCGGCCAAGGTGAGCGCGGGAAGGTGCAATCCCCGATTGTCGAGGTCGAACGCACCGACGGCGCCCGGACCGTGTCCGGGCAGACCGAATAGCAGCGCGGCGTACCAGACGAACATCTGGAGCAGCAGCGGAATGTTGCGAACCAGCTCGATATAGAGGCCAGAGAGCCTCGCAAGCAGCCAGTTGGACGACAGGCGCGCCATACATACGGCGAGGCCGAGCAAGGTCGAGAAGATGATGCCGAGCGCCGATATCAGAAGCGTGTTGAGAAGACCCACCGCCAGCGCGGCGACATAGGAGTCGCCCGGCGCGTAGGCGATCAGCGTTTCACCGATCGCGAAACCCGCCCGGTCGAACAGGAAACCGAATCCGGTCCGGATATTTCGGTCCGCCAGATTGTCCGTCAATGTAGCGAACAGCCCGAAGGCGGCCGCAAGTCCGCCCGCTAAAAGCAGCCAGGGCAGCGCGGCGATCGCGAGCCGTCTCTGCGGCATCATCGCATCGGCAGCGGGTAGATCAGCCCGCCGTCCCGATATAGCTTATTTTGTCCGCGCTCGACTCCGAGCGGCGTAATGTGCCGGTCGAAGATCTCACCATAGTTGCCCGTCGCCTGGATCGCCCGATACGCCCAATCATCGTCGAGGCCGAGCGACTTGCCGAAACCCGGCAAGCCGCCGAGCATCTTGCGAACTTCGGGGTCGCGCGAGGTCGTGCGCATGCGCGCCGCATTCGCCTGGGTGACCCCCATTTCCTCGGCAGCGAAGAGCGCGTTCAGCGTCCATTTGTTGATCTCGAACCATTGCTCGTCGTCGCTGCGCACGACGGGGCCTACCGGTTCCTTGGTGAGCCGCTCGGGCAACACGACAAAATCGTCCGGATGTGCGGCATCGGCGAGACGGATCACGGTCAGCGTGAAGGCATCGGTGGTCATCGCGTCGCACCGCCCGGCGAAGAAGGCGAGCTTGGCTTCCTCGGGATTCTCGAACACGACCGACTGGAAGCGCAGCCCCTTGCGCTCGAAATATTCGGCGGTGTTGAGTTCGGAGGTCGTCCCCTTGGTGATGCAGATCGATGCGCCCTCGAGATCCGCCGGCAGCCGCACGCCCGACCGTCGGGGCACCAGGAAGCTCTGCCCGTCATAATACATGGTGCCGACGAAATTCACCCCGAGGTCGGTGTCGCGCGTCAACGTCCATGTGGTCGTCCGCGACAGGACATCGGCCTCGCCCGTCTGCACGATCGTGAAGCGCTTGTTCGAGGCGACCGGCATGAACCGGACTTTGCGGGCATCGCCGAGGACCGCGGCGGCGAGCGCCCGGCAGTAATCTACGAAAAATCCCTGCCAGCGCCCGCGATTGTCGAGATAAGACATGCCGAGCTGACCCGTATGAATGGCGCAATTGAGCGTTCCGCGTGCGCGGATCCGCGCGAGCGTCGATCCCTTCGCCGCGGCAATCTCGTATCCGCCGGTGACGGCGGGCCCGCCGTCACAGCCGCCAAGAAGCAAGGCCCCGGCGGCAAGCAGCGCCGGAAGCCAGCGGCGCGGTGCGTGCAACCTATTCATAAACGAGGCTTTCGATGCTAGTGCCATAAGAAATAGCTATAGGGAGCGATGTCCGATGAATCTGCGTCACCTCGAAGCCTTCAGGGCCGTGATGCTCTCGGGATCGGTCACCCAAGCCGCGCAGTCGCTCAACCTGTCGCAACCCGCGGTGAGCAAGATGCTCGCCGAGCTCGAGCATCAGCTGGGCTTTCAGCTCTTCCTGCGTTCGCGCGGCAGCGCGCTCACCGTGACGCCCGAAGCCGACGCCTTTTTCTACGAAGTCGAGCGGAGCTTCTCGGGTATCGCGGCCCTGAAGCGGGTAGCGGAAGACATCCGCAACATGGCGACCGGCACGCTCCGGATCGCCGCTCTCCCAGCGCTCGCGGTCAGTTTCCTGCCGCGCGTGATCGCGGCCTTTCGCGAGACACATCCCGGTGTCACCGTCCAATTGCAGACCCGCAGTTCCTCGACGGTGCGGCAATGGATGGCGAACCAGCAGTTCGACATCGGGCTCGCGACGCCGGCGCGCGAATTGCCCGGCATAAGGATGGAGCGCTTCCTGCGCTGCCCGGGCGCCTGCGTTCTCCCTGCCGGTCACCGGCTCGCCGCCAAGGACGTCATCCGGCCGGCCGATCTCGAAGGCGAGCCCTTCATTTCGCTCGCGCTCGAGGACGGCGTGCGTCACCGCATCGACCGCATTTTCGAGGACGCGGGCGTTCATCGCGAGATGGTCATCGAAACCCAATATGCGATGACCATCTGCGCACTTGTCATGCAGGGGGTTGGATGTTCGATTCTCAACCCCGTGACCGCTGCGGATTATGCCGAGCGGGGCCTTACGGTCCGTGATTTCGCTCCGGAGGTCCATTTCGAATATATGCTCTTCACGCCGAAGTTGAGGCCTATGTCCCAAGTCGCTGCGGCCTTTATCGCGGTGCTTGAATCCCACCGCGACGCGATGTTCGGCTCCAACGCCGGCTGAAGACACAAGACGCCGCACGGCCTCAAGGCCACCGATCAGAAGGAAGCGGTCGCGCGGACGTACCAGAAGCCCCCGTTGAACCCGGTCGGCGCGAAGCGGAGATATTGGATCCCGTTGTTGATCTGGGACTGCCGCGCCTCGACGTCGGGGTAATTGTCGAAGATATTTTCGCCGCCGACCGCAAGCTTGAGCATATCGCTGACGCGGTAGGACAGCTCGAGATCGACCAGTAGTTCGGCGCGCCCCGTCTGGTCGGCAGCCGGCACCGCGCCATAGTCGGTCCATTTGCCATAATAGTTCGCGCGCGCGACGAAGCCGAAGCGCTCGCCCGCATAGGTGAAGGACGCATTGCCCTTCCACTTCGGAACGAAGCCCTCAAGTTCAAGCAGCCGCTCGCGGTCCGCGGTGATCACCGGCGAGGCCTTGATGACGTCGGTCTTCGTATAATTGCCGTTGAGGCCCAACGTGGCCTTACCCCCGCCGAGGTCAAAGCCGACCGTCAGCACGGCATCGACGCCTTGGGTGCGGCTGTTGAAGGAGTTGGTGAAGAAGCTCACCTGCTGGAAGGAATCCCCGCCAGGAATGCCGAGCGCAGCGAGCTGCGCTCGCTGCGCCGGGGTGAGATTGAAATTGCCCGATACGGCGATCCGGTCTTCGACCTTGATGTTGAAATAGTCGAGCGTGAAGGTGATGCGATTGGAAGGCTTCACGACGACGCCTCCGGCCAGGTTGAACGAATTCTCGGGCCGAAGCGGCGTCGCGCCGAAGAATTGCGCGACCGGGTTATTGGGAGCGATAATGCCCGCCGTCAGCGGCGCGCCGGTCACCGAGTCAATGTTGGTCTGGACCTGCGTCGCGTTCGACTGGCCAGGGGTGGGCGCGCGGAAACCGGTGTTAACCGATCCCCGCACCGCGAAGGCGTCCGAGAAATCATATCGCCCGCTGACCTTCCAGCTGAACTTCGAGCCGAAATCCGAATAATTCTCGTAGCGGCCCGCAAGGCCGAATTGGAGCGCGTCGGTGAGATTGCCTTCGAGCGACGTATAGGCGGCCCAGTTGCTGCGCGCGAACTCGCCGGCCTGGATGGGGCTGAAGCCTGGGAAGCCATTCGCGCCGACCGGCAGGCCCACCCGGTTCCCGGTATCGGGATCGATGACCGAGGCGAAAGGTCCAACTTGCCATGATGCGATGTCGCCAGCCGTGATCTCATAGGTCTCGCGCCGATACTCGAGACCGCCAGCAAGTGTCAGCGGATCGGAGGTGCCGATCGCAACAGGGTAAGTGAGATCGAGATTGAAGGCGAGTTCGCGCTGCTCGAGCTGTCCGGGCTTGAAGGACGTCGGCGACGCGAGGCCAAGCGACGGATTGACCGTATTGTCGATCCGGTAGGAAGCATGGTTCTGTCCATAGGACGCGCTGAGATCATAGGTCAGGCCCGAGGAGAATTCGCCCTTGAGGCCAGCTGCGAGCGCAGCATCGGTCACCGTCGCGCCGAATTCCGGGGTAAAGCCGCCGGGAAAAAGCTGGCGGAAGCTGAACCGCTGTCCGCCGGGCGTGTTGGTGAGCGGAATCGAGGTGGAAATGAAGCTGGCGTTGGGATTGCGATAGAAGAAGGCCGTCGTGCCGCGGCTCCAGCTGTAGTTGCCGAAGGTGTAGAATTCCATCTCGTCCGACAGATCGACGCCTGCGTTGACGAAGATACGCGCCGCCTCGCTCTCGGGATTTCCCCAGCGCTGCGCCGGGACCGGGACGTCTGCAACGCCCGCGTCGATGAGCGCTTGCGCGTCGGGACGCTGGATGCCGCGCGACGTCGTGCTGGCGTTCACATATTCGCCGCTGATGTTGACGAAACCGGCATCGGTGAAGGGGAGCCCGACATTGCCCTGGACGAGGAAGTCCTCGCCATCGCCCTTGTAGAATTGGCCGTAGCGAGCGATCAGCAAGCCGCCCTCGCGGTCGCGGCGCAGGCCGAAATTGAGGACGCCCGCGATCGCATCCGATCCATAGAGCGCGGACGCCCCGTCGCGCAGAACCTCGAGCTGGCCGATCGCGATCGACGGGATCGCCGAGAGGTCGGGACCCTGCGATCCGCGAATATAGGGAACATTGGTGAACTGGACCGTCGCGCCGCGATGACGCCGCTTGCCGTTCACGAGCACCAGCGTCTGGTCCGGCGGCAGGCCGCGGAGCGAGAAAGGCCGGGTGAAGACGGCGCCGTCATTGCTGACGAGGCGCTGGACGTTGAGCGACGGAACTTCGGTGCGAAGCAGGTCGTTCATATCGGCCGTGCCCTTTTCGAGCAGTTCGGCGCCAGTGATGATGTCGATCGGCTGGGCGGAATCGGCCGCCTTGAGGTCGTTCCGCCGCGTGCCCGTCACGACAATTTCGCTCTGCGTCGTTCCCGGCCCCGGTGCCTCTTCGGCGTTATCCTGCGCGAAGGCGGCGGCGGCCGACATGCCTGTCAGGACGGCGATAATCGAGCCACTCGTGCGAAGCAATTTCCTCATGGTCCCCTCCCATTTGCGAAAGCTCTCGGCTTCCCGACCGAGCTATCTTCGCGGCCTTGGCATGACCAGAAATAATCACGACTCATCGCTACAAACGAGATGGTTATTCCATATGGTTATAACCCCGCTCCCATTCTGCGCGGCATCGAGCGGCGCCCGACCCGCCGCCGCCCGATCCCTCCCGGAGTAGTCAGGCGCCGAACACCATGGCCTTTCCATCGGCTTCGAGCGTCAAGACTTCGGACGCGTCGGATCCACCGTCGGGCATTTCCATTGCCGGCGAGCCGCGCGGCGCCGATACCAGACACATCGCGCAGCTTGTCCTTGAGCAGCCGGGCGACATGCCGCATCGGCACATGTTCCCTTACATTTTGTCCATATCGTGCCCGGCATGAGGATCGGGTTCGACAGGTTTCGGCGCTTCCGGCACGGCCTTTGCCCGCGGCGGCACAGCGGCCTTCGGGGCAGGTTCTGGCTTGGGGCGGGATTTCTCCGGAGGCCTTGCCGCCTCGGCCGGCACTGCGGGGCCGGATGCAGTTGGCGCCTCTTCTGCAACAGGCATGGTCTTGACCATTGCTGAGGGCTCGACGGCAGTGACTTCGCCCTGTTCCGGCATGGCATCGCTCTCCGGCGCCGGCTCGGCGCCGCATCCTGGCAGAGCAAGTATCAGCGCAGCGGCGCTCGCTAGGGGAATGAATCTCGTCATATCTGTCTCCTCTTCTCGTGTCGGCACGTCATGCGCGATATTCAGAAACCTTACCGTCGCTGCCGAACGCCATCACTTCGAAGGCGTCCGCGCTTCCATCCGGCATTTCCATTCCCGGAGAACCGCGCGGCATGCCGGGCACGGCGATCCCGCGAATGTCGCGTGGTTTGTCATGGAGGAGTCTCGCAACATGCCGCATCGGCACATGTCCCTCGATCGCATAGCCGCCGATAACGGCCGTATGGCATGACGCCAGTTGGTCAGGCACGCCATATCGCGTCTTGACGGCAGCCATGTCCGCGCGATTCTCGACCGTCACCTGATACCCGGCCTTGCTCGCAATATCCGCCCAGGCTTCGCAGCAACCGCATTCGGGATCGCGATAGACGAGCATCCGCCTGAAGCTCACCGCATCGACGACCGGCTCGCGAGCGGCGCCTTTTTTCTCGGCGGTCGCAGCTGGTCCCGAGGGAGAATTGCATGCCGCAAGCGCCATTCCCGAACCAGCCGCGAACAGGCCGAGAAGGTGGCGACGCGTCATCGGACTTTTCATGTCATTTCCTCGCGAGAATGGATTTCATCTGCTCGATTTCGGCCGCCTGCCCCGCGATGATGCCGCGGCAGAGCTGGCGTATTTCGGCATCCTGGAGAGAGGCCTGTTCGCACATGAGGATGGCGCCCGAATGATGCGGGATCATCGAGCGCAAGAAGGCCGTGTCGCTGATCGTCGTCTGCGTCCGGATGAGGGCGAAGCTCCCGAAGAAAGCGACCGCCGATCCCACCAGCAGGAGCGTGTTGAGACGCTTCGACGGGAACATGCCCGGCATCGCGACGATCATCAGCACCACCATCGGCGCGACCATCATCAGCGTCATGTAGAACATGTTCAGATTATTGTAGAAGCTCGAGAGGCGGTCGATCATGACGAACATCACCAGATACATGATGACCCCGCTGACGATCGTCTGCAACGCAAGGCTGCGATAAGCTGGTTTCACGGCATTTCTCCTCGATGTGTCGCCACCCCGCGAAACTTCTAGAACCAGGCCCGCACCCCCATCACGAAGCTGACACCGCTCGCGTCCTCGCCCGCGGCGCGGGCGAAGCGCGCGGTATCGCCGACCTTGCGCGCCCATTCGACTCCGACATAGGGCGCGAATTCCTTCACGATCTCGTAGCGAAGGCGGAGCCCGAGCTCGAGGTCCGAAAGCCCGGAACCGACGCCGGTCTCGGGCACGTCCTGCAGGGCGAAATTGACTTCCGCCATCGGCTGAAGGATCAGTTTCTGGGTGATGCGCTGGTCGTAATAGCCTTCAAGCCGGGCGAGCAGGTCACCCTTGTTCGAAAGGAACAGCGCGCCCTCGACTTCGAACCAATAGGGTGCGAGGCCTTCGAAACCGATGGTCGCATAGGTGCGGTCGGGGCCGGGTCCGAGATCCTGCCTGATCCCCGCCTGCGCGTTGAAATAGGGACCGATCGCCCGGCTGTAAAGCGCCTGCACCTCGGCGCCCTCGATGCCTTCGCCAAACACGCCTTCGCCCTCGCTCTTGAGCGTCAACCGGTTGATATCGCCGCCATACCAGGCCTCGCCGTCCCAGCGGAAACCGTCCCGGCCCTTGCGGGCCTGATATTCAGCGAGGTTGAAGCTGATGAAAGCGATGGTCTGCGCCCCATTCTCCTTCATCATGTCGTGGCGCGAGTGGTCCATTTCGGCTTTGGGGTAAATGCGATCGGCGTACCAGTTGCCGGGCGGCGCGGGCGCGGCGGCATCGCCCGGCGGCAAGTCGGTGCCGCTGGCGCTACTCGTCGCGACCATGCCTTTCATTCCCGCCATGGGGTTCGCAGGCGCGCCCTTCGGGGTGCAATGGCCCATTTTGGCATGTTCGGGCGGGCAATCGGGATCGGACGGCTGCGCCGTGCCATGGTCCATCGCGCCCATATCCGAAGCGCCCTTGTCCGAAGCCTCCGCCTCGGGCGTACAATGACCCATCGCGGCATGCTCGGGTAGGCAGCTCGAAGCCTCGGGCGCCATGTCCATGCCCTGCATGCCGCTATGGTCCATCTGCTCCATCGACCCTTCGGCGGGCGCTTCGGGTGTGGGCTGCGCTACCGGCGCCGGCGAGGGCGCCGGCGTCGGCGCCGGCGTCGAGCCGTGCATCGAATGATCCATCGATTGTGCCACAGCGGGGACAGCGAAGGCCAGTGGCGCGATGCCCGCAAGGAGGAGAGCGATCCGGGTCATTCTGCGTCTCCCTTCGGGCGAACGCTAACGACGCGCATCATCCCGGCATGCATATGGTAGAGGAGATGGCAGTGGAACGCCCAGTCGCCGAGCGCGTCGGCGGTGAAGTCGAAGCTCGCCGTCCCGCCGGGCTGGACAAGTACCGTATGCTTGCGCGGCGAACGGTCGCCCTTCCCCGTCACCAGTTCGAAGAAATGACCGTGCAGATGGATGGGGTGGCTCATCATCGAATCGTTGATGAGGTTGATCCGTACCCGCTCGCCCTCAATGAACGGGATGGGTTCGTGATAGTCGGACATCTTCACGCCGTCGAACGACCACATGAAGCGTTCCATGTTGCCGGTGAGGTGGATGTCGAGCGACCGCTCGGCTGCGCGCACGTCGGGGTTGCGCTCGAGCGCCACGAGATCATGATAGGTCAGCACCTTGTGCCCGACGTCCTCGAGCCCCTGTCCCGGCTCGCCCATGCGATCGACCGGCATCGGCGAGATCGTCTGGACACTGGGATCGCGCTTGACCTGCGGTGCAACACTGAAGTCGCGCATGCTGTGCTGCATGCCGCCGCCCGATCCATGATCCATGCCTGCCATCGCGCCGCCTTCGCCAGCGGGCGTGCAATGTCCCATCTTGGCATGTTCGGGGGTACAGGAAGGGTCACTCGTAGGCATGGGCATGGCACCCATGTCGCTGCCGCCCGAGTGGTCCATACCCGCCATCGAGCCACCCGACATCTCACCCATGCCCATGTCCTTCATCGTCGCGAGCGGACGTTCGCGCAGCGGCGGAACCTCGGCGATCATGCCGGCGCGCGGTGCGAGCGTCGCGCGGCCTAGCCCCGAGCGATCGTTGGCCTCGGCGACCAGCGTATAGGCGCGGTCCTCGACGGGGGTGACGATGACGTCGTAGGTTTCAGCGACGGCGATCTGGAATTCGTCGATCTCGGTCGGCACGACATTGAGCCCGTCGGCCTGCACGACGGTCATCCGGAGGCCCGGGATGCGGACGTTGAAGATCGTCATGGCAGAGGCATTGACGATACGCAGCCGCACGCGCTCGCCGGGATTGAACAGCGCGGTCCAATTGTCGCGCGGCCCGTGGCCGTTGACGAGAAAGGTGTAGGTCGAACCATTGACGTCGGCGACGTCGGTCGGGTCCATCCGCATCTTGCCCCAATCGATCCGCTCCTTGAGCGGCTGATCCTTGCCCGCGAGCAGGCCTGACAGCGTCTGGCGCTGCATGTTGAAATGGCCGGGGTTGACCTTGAGCTTGCGGAAGATCGCCTCGGGCGAGATCTGACTGTGGTCGGAAAGGACCACGACATGTTCGCGATCGTAGCCGATTGGATCTGCACCTGCGGGATCGATGACGATCGGCCCATAATGCCCGAGCTGCTCCTGAAGCCCCGAATGGCTGTGATACCAATAGGTCCCCGACTGAACGACCGGGAATTCATAGACGAATTTCGAGCGCGGCTTGATGCCGGGAAAGCTGACGCCCGGAACGCCGTCCATCTGAAAAGGCAGGATCAAGCCGTGCCAGTGGATCGAGCTGTCCTCGTCGAGGTCATTGACGACGGTGAGGCGCGCGGTCTGCCCCTCCTTCAGCCGGACGAGCGGCGCCGGCACCGTGCCGTTGATCCCAATCGCGCGACTCAACTTACCGTCGATCCGCATTGTCTGGCGCGCGATGCGCAGAGTGATATCGTTGCCGGATACCGTGGGAAGCGGCGCCGCAATGCCCGACGACACGGGCTGGGCCCAAGCCGGGAACCATGCGGCCATCGCCGCGGCCGCGCCGCCGCCCAAAGCTCCACTGACGAACCGACGCCTTTCCATCTGCATATTCTTTCCGACCGTTGCTGACTGTTCCTAAAGCCATACGCAGGCGAGACGGCCGCCCCTCAATAAAAATGCCGCACGATGAGGGGGCGCCGCCCGAACGAGCGGTCGAGATATCAACCCCGCGCGTTCGCGGACGTTCCGGCGAGCAATTCCCTGAGCTTGGTCCGCGCACGGTAGAGACGGGTCTCGACCGTCTTCTCGCTGACCCGCAAAATCACCGCGGTTTCGGCTTGGCTGACGTCATCGACGCCGCGGAGGAGCAACACCTCGCGCAAATTATGCGGCAGCAGATCGATCGCCCCGCGGACCCTCGCCAGCTCGCGCTTGTCGGTTGCCTCGGAGTCGGGCGCAGGGCCATCGCTCGCCACATGATGCGCGTTCTCGAGCGGGAGCGCGCGGGAGAAAAAGGCGCGCACCTTCCGCCGGCGGGCCCAGTCGCGGCACTTGTTGAGCGCGATACGGGCAATCCAGGTACGGAAGGGGCGATCGCCATCATAGCGATCGAGCGCCGAGAAACCGGCGACGAAGCTTTCCTGCGTCAGGTCCATCGCCTCGTCGGCGTCGCCGATCTGCTTGACGATGAGCCGGTAGACGCCTGCTTTGTAACGGCGCAGCAACTCGCGATACGCATCCTCGCGGTGCGCGCGAGCGAGGGTCGCCAGTTCCTGGTCGCTACGCTGCGTTAGATCGGCGATCACCGTGCATCGGCGGTCAGCGCCTTGACCACGCTCTTGTCGAACATTTCCGCCTGATCGGGGTCGAGGACCCCGCGCATCGCGAAAAGATGCCGGAGCGTTTCCTTCTGTAATGTTCCCATCACCTCATGGGTATGGTCAATCGCCTCGGTGACGCGCGGTCCATAACCATGTTCGGCTTCAATCGCCTGCGCGAGCCGGACATTGGCGGCGCGCATCTCAAGCTCAAGCGTCCGGCGGCGACCGGCGAATTCGGTTTCGATCCGCTCGAGCTTCGCTTCCTGCACCGTAGTCAGGTCGAGTTGGCCGTGCAGAAGCGCATGAAGTTCGGTTTCGCTAGCTTTTGGCACGTCCGACACAAAGCGCCCGACGAATACGCCGGCGATGGCAGCGGCGAAAGCAATGAGTCCCACGAGAAGGAGGCGGCGCGACGGCATTGTTACTGCACGTCCAGCAAGGTGGAGGGCGCCAACGCGCTAGGCGGGCCGAACGGGGTAAGGGGACTCGCCGCGACCGCAGGCTGGGAGACCGCACTCCCCACGACAATACCGCCGCCTAGCGAGACAAAGGCTGCCAGCGCCATCAGACGGCGCGTCGCCACCGCTTCGCTTCGGCGGATCGCCAATGCGCCCATGATGCGATCGTCGAGCGCATCGAGCGCTGCGGGCAGATCGATCCTGTTCAAAATGCGAAGCTCCTCATCCATCGATCGTCTCTTCAAACCTTTCCATCATTGTACATACGCGCCGAAGCGGTTCACCCCTCACACCAGAATATTATGCCAGAATATTTGAGGGCCATGCCGACATCCTGCGTATTAGCAGGACAGACACGCAATTGGAGGTGTTTATGTTCAAGTCTCTTCTCCCCTCTGCAGCGGCGACTTTCGCTCTGCTTCTCATGCCGACTGCGGCGAGCGCACACACCAAGCTCATAGGCTCGACGCCAGCCGCCAATTCGACCGTCTCGAAAGTCACGTCGGTCAATCTGCAGTTCAACGAAAAGGTGATCGCCTCGACCCTAAAGACCGAGTTTGTCATGACCGGAATGCCGGGCATGGCCAATCACGCGCCGATGAAAGTGCCATACTCTTCGATGATGGGAAAAGACGGCAAATCGGCGATGCTGATGCTCAAGCGGGCGCTGACGCCTGGAACCTACAAGGTTAAATGGTCGGCGGCGGGCGCTGACACCCACCGTATGGGCAGCGAATTCAGCTTCACCGTAAAGTAAGGCGGTGGGCGACCCCGTCCTGATCGGCATCAGGTTCGCGCTCTATGCGGACCTGATGCTCATCGCCGGCCTTGCGGCCTTCCCGCTTTACGCGCTGACACGAAGCGAACGCCTTGGGCCGCAGCCGATGGCCGCGATCTGGCGCGCAGAGCGATGGCTCTGTGCCGCCGGGCTGCTTCTTTCCGCTCTCGGGATGGGCGTGCTCGCGGCTTCGATGCAGGGCGTGGGCCTATTTTCCCTGGAGTTCCAGCCCTTCTGGGACCTCGTTCGCGAGACCGACGTCGGGTGGGGCTGGATCTACCGGAGCGCCGCGCTCCTACTCGCGCTGGCGGTCGCCATCTGTATGACGCGGAGGCCGACAACAGCCGCCGCCATGCTTGCGGCCGCGGGCTCGGTGGCCGTCGCGACTCTGGTCTGGTCCGGCCACGCGGGCGCGACCGAAGGCGCTATGGGCACCGTCCACCGGATCAGCGACATATTGCATATGATCGCAGCCGCCGTCTGGATCGGCGCGATCGGCGCCTTCCTTCTGCTGATTTCGCCGCAACATATCCGCGAAACACCTGAAGGGCTCCGCATCGCGGCGCGGAGCCTCGATCAATTTTCGCTCGTCGGCACGATCTGCGTCCTCATCATCGCCGCGACCGGCCTCATCAACAGTCAGTTGATCGTCGGCGTCGATAATCTCGGCCGGTCTCTCGGCTCCCCCTATGGACAATTGCTCCTTGCCAAGCTCGCGCTGTTCGCACTGATGCTTGCGCTCGCAGCCGCCCACCGCTGGCGGCTGACACCCGCGCTCGCGGCGGCCGTCGCCGGTGCCGATACCGAAAGCGTCGATGCTGATCCCGACCCGGCGATCGCGGCGATGCGCAAGAGCTTGATCATCGAAGCGGCGGCAGCGCTGGCCATACTCGCGCTGGTCGCCTGGTTCGGCACGCTCGAACCGTTCGTCAGCACCGATCTGGTTTGACCGTCAACACTGCCTCCTGGTCCGGTTCGATCATGCTCGGGACCGGCTGGGCGTTGATCGACGCGCAGGTCGGGAGCAGCCGTCCCCATAGCCATCTGGCGCATCAGATAAGCCTCGCGGTCGAATGCAATCTGGAGGTTTCCGGCGACGCCGACATGACAGTCCCGGCCGGGCATGCGGTCGTCATACCCTCGCATGTGCAGCACCGTCTGGGACCGCAGGGCGCCACCGTGCGGTCTTTCTATCTCGATCCGCTTTTTCGCGCCGAGGCGCGCGTGTTCGCCGGATCAGCGCCCATGCTGCTGACGCCGGCGGAAACGGCCGGCCTCGGCGGGATCGCGGGCGCCGCGGACGCGAAACGCTGGGCGTCCGATTATCTCGACCGGTCGCAGGCGAGTCCGGTGGATGCACGCCTGTCCTTGGTTCTCGCGGCCCCCGACGATTTGTCGACCGCGCGCGCCCTCGCCGATGTCGCCTGCCTCTCTCCCTCGCGCCTTCGCGAAATCGTCAGCCGGGACTTTGGCGTACCTCCGGCGAAATTGCTGCAATGGCTCCAGCTCCAGCGGTCCATGCGAGCGTTGGTCGGCGGCGGAGGCCTCGCCGACGCGGCAGTGGCGGGAGGCTTTGCCGATCAATCGCACTTCACGCGCCGCTGCGCCCAATGGCTCGGTGTGACGCCCTCGACCGGCCTCACAGGCTTAGCATTCGAAATCGTGCCCTGAGCAGGGCCGACGCCGCATCGCCTCGCTCCGGCGAAACATTCAAGACCGGTGCCCCTTCCTAACCCTATTCGGATCGTCGACGCCGTCACGCGGCCGCAATCCCCCGCGGCAAGCCAAAGCCCGAAAGGAGACCGCCCATGCGAGAACCGACACCCTCCCCGCGTTCCTACACGCCCGCGGCAGGCTATCACATCCTGACGCCCCTTTATGATTTCGGCTTGGCCGTGACGACGCGCGAGCACGTTTGGCGCGACCGTCTCGTTCACCACATGGCTCTCACGAAGGGCGAGGTCATTCTCGACATCGGATCGGGAACGGGCAATCTCGCGCTGGCCATCGGCCGCCATAGCCAAGGCGTGCGCTACTTCGGCATAGACCCAGATGAAGCCGCGACACAAATTGCCCGGGCAAAGACCGCGCAGCTTGTTGCGGCGCCGGAATTTCTCGTCGGTTTCTTCTCGGCGTCGGCCGTCGCGCACTGGCCAGCACCGGCGAAGATCGCGATCTGCCTCGTCCTGCACCAGGTGGGGCTCGCAGAAAAGGCGCGCCTGTTGCGCGAGGCTTGGCACAAGCTAGCTCCCGGCGGCGAGCTTTATGTCGCCGATTATGGAGAGCAGCGCAGCCGCTTTATGCGTTTGCTATTCCGGCTGACGGTTCAGCAACTCGATGGCGTCCATGATACCCAGCCCAACGCCGACGGCCTGCTGCCGGTCCTGATACGGGAGGCGGGTTTTGGCGATATTCGCGAGATCGAGACATTTCGGACCCCGACCGGCGCGATCGCTATCCTCCGAGCGCGCAAGGCTGATACCTGATCGGATCGCCAAGAAAATCCGAGGGGCGGGGGCCTTTGTTGCGTATCGATAGAAGCGGCCCCATTCTGCAGCCGCGAAGAGACGGCGTCGGTGGGGGCAAACCCGACCGGCAGCCCGGGTGGTTCGCCCTTGCCGGAGGGCACGCTATAGCGACAGGAGCTGGGACGATGCACGATCATCAGGTTGCAGAAAAAGGCAGCGAAGGCGCGACCGATCCGGTCTGCGGCATGTCGGTCGATCCGACGACCACGCCGCACGTCGCGATGCACGGCGGCGAACATCACCATTTCTGCAGCGCGGGCTGCCTCGCCAAATTCGAAGCCGATCCCGATCGCTATGCCGCCAAAGGCGCGCCGGTCGCAGTCGATGCACCCGAAGGCGCGATCTGGACCTGTCCGATGCATCCCGAGATTCAGCGGCCCGGTCCCGGAAGCTGCCCGATCTGCGGCATGGCGCTCGAGCCCGCCATGCCGACCGCATCGGACGGCCCCAGCGACGAATATCGCGACATGCGGCGACGCTTCTGGATCGGGCTGCTTCTCGCCCTTCCCGTGGTCGCGCTCGAAATGGGCGGCCATTTGACGGGGCTCCATCAATATGTCGGCCGGCAGGCGAGCAATTGGACCCAGATGTTGCTCGCGACCCCCGTCGTCTTATGGGCGGGCTGGCCCTTCTTCGAGCGCGCCTGGCTCTCGATCCGCAACAAGAGCCTCAACATGTTCACCCTCATCGCGATGGGGACGGGCGTTGCATGGGGCTACAGCATGATCGCAGCGACAGTGCCGCGGATCTTTCCCGCTGCCTTCCGCGCCGCCGACGGCTCGGTTGCGGTCTATTTCGAGGCCGCTGCGGTCATCACGGTGCTGGTGCTGCTCGGACAGGTGCTCGAACTGAGGGCCCGCGAGACGACAAGCGGCGCGATCCGCGCGCTTCTCGACCTGACGCCGAAGCTCGCACGGCGCGTCCGCAGCGACGGAAGCGACGAGGAGATTGCGATCGAGGATGTCTCGGTCGGCAACGTGCTGCGGATTCGCCCGGGCGAAAAGATCCCGGTCGACGGGATCGTCCTCGAAGGCCGCGGTACGGTCGACGAGTCGATGGTCACCGGCGAGTCGATGCCGGTCACCAAGGAGGCCGGCGCCGCGCTGATCGGCGGGACGATCAATCAGACCGGCGGCTTGCTCATGCGCAGCGAGAAGGTCGGGAGCGACACGATGCTCGCCCGCATCGTGCAGATGGTTGCGGACGCGCAGCGCAGCCGAGCGCCGATTCAGCGCCTCGCCGATACCGTTTCGGGCTGGTTCGTGCCCGGCGTCATCTTCGTCGCCGTTGCAGCTTTCCTCATTTGGTCGATTTTCGGCCCCGCGCCCGCCATGGCCTATGGCCTCATCGCCGCCGTTTCTGTGCTCATCATCGCCTGCCCGTGTGCGCTCGGCCTCGCGACGCCGATGTCAATCATGGTCGGCGTGGGGCGCGGCGCCGAAGCCGGCGTGCTGATCAAGAATGCCGAGGCGCTCGAGCGGATGGAGAAAGTCGACACGCTCGTCGTCGACAAGACCGGCACCCTCACCGAAGGCAAGCCGTCGGTCGTCGCAATAGAAGTCGCCGATGGCTTCGAGGAGCAGGATCTGCTCCGTATCGCCGCCAGCCTCGAGCGCAGCAGCGAGCATCCTCTGGCGGCGGCGATCGTCAAGGCGGCCGAGGATCGCGGGCTCACGCTCGTAGAGCCATCGGGCTGTCTCTTATACACATCTCCGAGCCCACGAGACA
>CAUUIU010000024.1:0-16103 GCA_963545025.1 uncultured Sphingopyxis sp.
CCCGTCGTTCCCGCCGCGCCGTCGATGAAGACCGTCTTTGTCATGATTTATCGCAGTCGTTTATAGCCGCTAACCGGGACCTCATTGCCCTTCGCGGCCGAACGCTTCGCGACCTCGGCGAGCGGTTCGACGCGCACTTCCATCCACTGGCGGCTGGCGTGGATGATATTCTGTCCGTCGGCCATGATGCCGACATGCCCCGGAAAAAAGACGAGGTCGCCGCGCGCGAGGTCGGCGGGTGCGATATCCTTGTCGACACCGAGCGACGCGAGCTGCAAATCGCTGTCGCGCGGTAGCTGGACGCCCGTGCTGGCCCAGGCGAGCTGGACGAGGCCCGAGCAGTCGATACCTTTCATCGTGCGACCGCCCCACAGATAGGGCGCGCCCTTCATCTCTTCGGCGACGGTTGCCGGATCGTCGCTCAGCGTATCGACATCGACGAGCGCCGCCAGCGGCAGATAGCCGTGCGACGTCGCGAGCCATTCGCCTTCGGGCTCGCCCATAACTAGCGCGCCGCGGGGCAATACGGCCGGACCGCCGCTCGCTGCGTCGGGCGCCGAATGCAGCATCGCCTCGATCGCGTGGACGCGGTGCGTCGGCGCGATCGGCTCGGCAAGCGCCTCTGCTGCCAGATAGCCGACATAATGATCGGACAAGCTGTAACCCCACGCCCAGCCGCCAGTGAGGTCGAGAAGCGCAAAACCCTCGCCGAACAAAAGTTCGCTCGTCTGGTCGGCGTCAAGCGACGGCGCCCCGCGCAGCACGGCAGCGGGCAGCACGCTGCTCCGCATCATCGGTGCGGCATAATGAGGCGCGAAATGCTGGCCGGCGACGGCGATGTCGGCGAGATCGGGGCGGATCGCGACCTCGCGCGGGTCATAGCTCTGTGACGTACCCGTCAGGCCGAAACGATCCCGGCCCGCGCCGACGACGCCGGGGCGACCCATGCGCACGCGATTTGCCGTTGAATTGTCTCTGCTTTCCGTTGTCACTAGCCGTCCTGAATCAACCCGTTTTCCGCGCTTTGCGGACAATCGCGCGGCATTAGACCAGCAGTCGCGTCTTTATCAAGAAGCTTCACTCTTTCCGCGCCGATCGTAGCGCGCCTGAAGCATCGCCCAAGCGGCGCGCAGGCCGAGCGCCGCGCCACCCTTTGGCCGGCCATGCTTCGCCGACGGACGCCACGCAAACGTGTCGACGTGCGCCCAAGGCGTACCTTCCGGGACGAAGCGCTTGAGGAACAGCGCCGCGGTGATCGTTCCGGCAAAGGGCGAGCTGCCCGCATTGCCAAGGTCGGCAATATCGGTTTCGAGCAGGTCGGCATAACCGTCCCACAACGGCATGCGCCACAGCGGGTCGTCGCGGTCCTTGCCGCCGTCGAGCAAGGCGTCCGCCAGCGCGTCGTCGTTGGCGAAGAGTGCGGGCAGGTCAGGACCGAGCGCAACGCGCGCGGCGCCGGTCAGCGTCGCGAAATCGATGATGAGTTCGGGTTTGTCCTCGCCCGCTCTGGCCAGCGCGTCACCGAGTACGAGCCGTCCTTCGGCATCGGTATTGCCGATCTCGACCGTCAGGCCGAGCCGGCTCTTGAGCACGTCGCCGGGACGGAAAGCGTCGGATGAAATGGCATTTTCGGCCGCGGCGACGAGGCAATGCAGCCGGATCGGAAGACCGCTTGCCATCACCAGTTCGGCAAGCGCCAGCACATGCGCCGCGCCGCCCATATCCTTTTTCATCAGCCGCATGCCCGACGCCGGCTTGATGTCGAGCCCGCCGCTGTCGAAGCTGATGCCCTTGCCGACCAGCGCGACGTGCGGATGGCTTTCCTTGCCCCAGACGATTTCGATGAGGCGCGGGGCATGATGCTTCGCCGCGGCACGCCCGACCGCATGGATCATCGGATAGCCTTGTTCGAGCGCTTCGCCCTTGGTGACCGTCAGCTTGCCACCATGCGCCTTGGCAATGCGTTCGGCCGCTTTCTCGATGGCGGCGGGGCCCATGTCGGCGGCGGGCGTGTTGACGAGGTCGCGGACAAGCGCAACTCCGCGCATCTCCGCCACCATCGGGGCGATCGCGCCGACGTCGGTGGTCAGCAACACGCGCGGGCCCTTGGCCGGGGGGTTCGATTTATAGGCATCGAAGCGATATTGTGCGCTCATCCACCCGAACAGCGCTTTGCCCGGCTGCTGCCCTTCGAGCCGGTAGCGGCCCTCGGGTAATATCTGCCCGAGTTTGGCGAGGCACCAGGCCGACAGCTCATCGACCGACGCCACCGTGGTCACGACCGACCAGCGATCGGGATCGTCGCCCGGCAGGATCGCATGGACGAAGGCGTCCGTTTTAAAACCGATGGCGGCGAGATGCGCGCGTTCGCGTGCGCTGCGCCCTTTTAACCACGCGTCATAGCTCTTCTTGTCGACGAGGTGGATGGCGCGGGCTTCCTGCCCTTTGTCGGGCTGGATCAGGTCCGAATAGTCGATCATGCCCGTCTGCTAGGCTTCCCGGGAAACTTTGTCGATTCCCGGCGTTGTTGACGCATGATCGCCACAATCGCTTATCGCTGTGCCGCCGCGCTTGCGCCGGCTGTTTTCCTTCTGGCCGCCTGCTCCGGCGAGAGCGAGCCGACGCAGGCCGAAAAGGCAGCGGCGGCGACGGTTCCCGGTGCGCCGCCGAGCGCTATCGAAGATGTGAAAGCGGCGAATGCCAGCGCATCGAATGTGAAGGAAAGCACCGACCTCCTCGAGTTTGCATACAGCTATCCGCGCGAGGCAGCCGCAATCCCCAAACTTGCGGACTGGCTCGACAAGGATCGTGCAACAAAGCGCGATGCACTGGCTGCGGAATCGCGGCGAGATCAAGCGCTGGCGGAGAAGGAGGGCTTTCCCTACCGCCCGCACAGCCATTTGCAGACCTGGCAGAAGATCACGAACACGCCGCGCTTCCTCAGCCTGTCGAGTGAGGTCGAAACCTATATGGGCGGTGCACACGGCATGCAGAGTTTTGAAACGCTCATGTGGGACCGCAATCGCGCCGCGCCGATCAAGCCTCTCGACCTGTTCACCAGTGGCGAGGCTTTCGACGCCGCAGTGCGTGATGGGTTCTGCGCCGGCATCAAACGCGCGAAGGCGGCAAGGGGCATCCAGTCGCCCGAGGGCGACACAAGCTTCGACAAATGTCCGCCCGCTTCGGCACAGACCGTCTGGCTGGGGTCGTCCGACGGTCGCTATCTGGACCGGCTGACGATTGCGATCGCGCCTTATGAAATCGGCCCCTATGCCGAGGGAGGCTACAAGATCAACGTGCCGGTGAACTCGGCGCTCGTCCGCGCGGTGAGGCCTGAATTCGCGCGCGATTTCCTGCCGATCCGGTAGCAAGCACGCAAGACGAGGCAACCGAAGGCCGGTCGGCGCGGCGCTCTGTGCCAAGCGCTGCGAGGCGCCCAAATGCGGCGAGCAGCTCGACCATTTTGCCTAGAGCTCATCCAAGGGCAAGCAAGCCCGAGCACGCGAGTGACTATTCGGCCGCTTCCAGTTCGGCGGGCGCGGCAGCGGGTTTCGCGGCGGCCGCATTTGTAAAGGTCAGCACGCCATCGGCGATCGTACCGGTCCGCATATCGACGCGGTCCTTCACATAATGCTGGTTGAGCCGCCACGGCATCTGGTCGGCATTCTTCGGCATGATGTGAAGTCCGCGTTGGATATAGCCCGACGAGAAATCGAAGATATTTTCCTCGGTTAGGCTGTTGGGGTCGGCAAGTACGGGGGTCGCGATGTCGGTTCCCGTCACCTTCATATGATTGAGTACGCGACAGACATATTCGGACACGATATCCGCGCGCAGCGTCCACGACGCGTTGAGATAACCGAACACCACCGCAAAGTTAGGGACGTTCGAGAACATGCACGCTTTATAATAGAAGTGCTCGTTCCACGCGACCGTCTCGCCATCGACGCGCACCGGGATCTTGCCCGCGACCGCGAGCTTCAGGCCCGTCGCGGTGATGATGATATCGGCGTCGAGATGCTTGCCCGATTTGAGCTGGATGCCGCTCGCGTCGAAGCGCTCGATATGGTCGGTGACGACCGACGCCTTGTCCGCCTTCATCGCCTCGAAGAAATCGGCGTCGGGGACGAGGCAGAGCCGCTGTTCCCAAGGATTGTAGGGCGGGGTAAAGGCCTCGGCGTCATAACGGTCGCCGAGATTGTCTTTCAGCTTCTTGGTCAGAAATTCCCTGACCTTTTCGGGCTTTTCGCGCGCGCGCTGAAAGGCGATGTCCTGCAGCCGGACATTCTTGAAGCGCGTGATCTTGTAAGCGAGCTTCTCGGGCAGGATCTTGCGCAGGAAGTTCGCGAAGCCGTCCTTGGCCGGGCGGATGAAATACCAGGTCGGGGTGCGCTGCAGCATCGTCACATGCGCCGCGCCCTTGCCGTCGCCCTTTTCGGTCATCGAGGGGACGATGGTCACCGCGGTCGCACCCGATCCGATGACCACGACCTTCTTGCCGGCAAAGTCGAGATCCTTCGGCCAGAATTGCGGATGGATGATCTGGCCCTGGAAATCCTCGCGTCCCGCGAATTCCGCGTCGAAGGGCTCGTCATAGTCGTAATAGCCAGACCCGAGGTAGAGCCACCGCGCCGTCGTCGTCGTGCGCGCGCCTTTGCTATCCTCCATGGTCACCGTCCAGCGCGCGGCGGCGCTGTCCCAGTCGGCGCCGACCACCTTGCTGTCGAAGCGGATGCGCTCGCGGATGCCGCGCTCGTCGACGATGCGGTTCAGATATTCGAGGATCGACGGTCCGTCGGCGATCGACTTTTCATGCTTCCACGGTTCGAAGACGAAACCCAGCGTGTGCATGTCGCTGTCCGACCGGATGCCGGGGTAGCGGAACAGGTCCCAGGTGCCGCCGAGGTCGGCGCGTCGTTCGGCCAATCCGAAGCTGCGGTCGGGGCAATTCATCTGAAGATGGACCGCCATGCCGATGCCCGAAATGCCCGCGCCGACGATCAGCACATCCTGATCCACGGGGCTCGCGGTACCTGCCATCATTTCGTCTCCCAATTTTCTTTAGGGTGCAGCTTACGCACCACGTTGCATTTTGCAATCGAATTGACGTTTACGGAAAGTGCAGCTGCGGCTATGGGGCATTGTCGCTGTCATAATATTGTCATAGATGCGTCACGAATTTGAAATCGTCGGCCGCCGGGCGGGCGGCAACAAGGTATAATAAGCCCAAACATGCGACAGATCGCCGTGCTTCCCTATCGATTCGGTGGCCCCGACAAGGACGGGCCGACCGAGATACTTCTCGTCACTTCCCGCGGCACCGGCCGCTGGGTGATCCCGAAGGGCAATCCGCTGACCGGCATGGATCGCCACAGCGCTGCCGCGATCGAGGCCGAGGAAGAAGCGGGCGTGCTCGGCGCGGTCTGCCCGACGTCGATCGGCAGCTATGAATATCGCAAACGCCGGGCGAACGGTGCTGCGATCATGTACGATGTCGAAGTGTTTCCGCTCGCGGTGACGCGTGAACTCGACGAGTGGAAGGAAATGGACGAGCGCGAGCGGCGCTGGTTCACACTCGACGCGGCCGCCGCGTCGGTCGACGAGCCCGATCTTCAGGCGATGATCCGGTCGTTCGGCGACCGCGGCTTTCGGGCTGCGGCGCAGCGGTCGGGCGTCGTCTTCAATGTTGCGGAAAAGACAGGGGTCAATCGCATGTTTGCCTGGTTTCAGCGCCTGCTTCCCAAGCAGGGAAATTTCTTCGAGCTGTTCGAAGCGCATGCGGCGACGACTGCGGCCTGCGCGGACGCGCTCGCGCGGCTGCTCCAGGGCGGCGAGGGTATGGCTGACCACATCCAGGAGATCGTCGAGCGCGAACATGATGCCGATGCCATCACCCGCGAAGTGCTCCAGACCGTGCGACGCACCTTTCTGACGCCGTTCGATCGCGGCGCGATCACCGACCTGATTGCCTCAATGGACGATGCGATCGACGAAATGCAGAAGACCGCGGGTGCGATCGACCTCTACGACGTCACCGATTTCGAACCCGAGATGCGCGATATCGCGGGCATCATCGTCGACTCCGCGCGGCTGACGGTCGAGGCGCTGCCTTTGCTGCGCAACATCTCGGCGAACGGTCCGCGTCTTCACGAGCTCACCGAGCGGCTGGTCCGGATGGAAGGCCATGCCGACGAAATCCACGCGGCGGGGCTCAAGCGCCTGTTCAAGGAACATGGGCAGTCGAACACCGTGCATTTCCTGATCGCGCGCGAACTGTACCGCCACCTCGAACGCGTCGTCGACAGTTTCGAGGATGTCGCGAACGAAATCGACGGCCTGGTCATCGACCACGCGTAAGCGAGGCCCAGAACCATGCACGAACTCGCTTTTCCCCTTCTCGTCGGCCTGGTCCTGCTCGCGCTGGCCTTCGACTTTCTGAACGGGCTGCACGACGCGGCGAACAGCATTGCGACCGTCGTCGCGACACGGCTGCTGCGGCCGGTGCAGGCGGTTCTGTTTGCCGCCTTCTTCAATTTCGCTGCCTATTTCCTGTCGATCATCTTTCCCGAATTGCACAAGGTCGCCGAGACGATCGGCAAGGGGATCATCGACAAGGATCTGGTGACTCCCGCGGTCGTGTTCGGGGCGCTCGTCGGCGCGATGTTCTGGAACGTTGTCACCTGGCTGAAGGGCATTCCGTCGTCGTCGAGCCATGCGCTGGTCGGCGGGATCGTCGGTGCCGGCGTCGCGCATGCCGGCTTCGAAGGGATCGAATGGACTGGGCTCAACAAGACCGTGCTTGCGATCTTTCTGTCGCCGCTGCTCGGCATGCTGCTCGCGATGCTGGTGATGCTGGCCAGCAGTTGGGCGCTGCGCCGCGCGACGGCGAAGTTCGCTGAGACGACCTTCCGTCATCTCCATCTTTTCTCGTCGGCGGCCTATTCGCTGAGCCACGGGCTCAACGACGCGCAAAAGACGATGGGGATCATCACCGTGCTCCTCTATTCGACCGGCTATCTCGGCGGCGAATTCCATGTTCCGCACTGGGTGGCGTTCAGCTGCTACATCGCGATCGCATTGGGCACTCTGTCGGGGGGGTGGAAGATCATCGAGACGATGGGCGGCCGCATCACCAAGCTGTCGCATCATCAAGGTTTCGCCGCCTCGACTGGCGGGTCGATCATGGTCTTCACCGCCAGCCTGCTCGGCATTCCCGTATCGACGACGCACACGATCACCGGTAGCATCATCGGCGCTGGCGTCGCCCGCCGCACGAGCGCGGTGCGCTGGGGCGTCGCGGGCAATGTCGTCGCGGCCTGGTTCATCACCATCCCGGCGAGCGCGGCGGTGGCCGCGATCTTCTATGCGATCACGCGCCTTTTCTGATCATTTCGCCGGGCGATAGGCGATGTCGGCGCCGCCGGTCATTCGCACCGGCAGGTACAGCCCGTTGCCATAAGCCTTGATTTCGCCGGTCTCGAACCCGTCGACACGGGTGTGGATAACGAAAGCACCTTCGCGGCGCTGGTTCACGGCGCGTTTGATCTTGCCCTGCAACTTGTCCAGATCATGGGTGAAATTCTGGGTGAGCGCATCGGCGATCAGCGGCGCGAACTCCGCGCTGCGACCGAGCAGGATCAACAGATCGCCGCCGACGCCGTCGGTGTCGCCGTTTATGGTGATGGCGGTGAAGTGGACCTCGGCGGAGCCGGGCTTGTTGACCGGGACGGCGGTCATCCAGATGCGGCCGTGGGTAGGCTTTCCGGTTCGCGCCTGCAGCCGCGCGTCGACATCGACCCCGACCGCGATCCGGCCACCGGGCGCGCCATAGATGGTCGATTTGCCGAATTTCACATTCATCGGGCCGACCTTTGGAAGCACGAACGGCCGTGCCGATCGCTTGGCGAGCGCGCGGTCGACGACAGGCTGAAGCTGCGCATAGTCGGCGATCACCGGGACGCGCACGTCGAGATGCGGGCGCGGCATTTCGCGTACCAGCCGCGGCAGCGGGGTCGGCTCAGGATCGGCGGGGCGGCCCGAAACGAAGGTTTCAGTGACCGCTTCCAGCCCGAGGTTCAGATGGAGGCGCTGCCCCTCGACCCGGTAGCCGCCATAAAGGATGCGCTGCGGCGTCACGCGCATCCACACTGGCGGGTTTTCGCGGTTGAGTTCGAGCGAGGTGAACGCCTGCCGCCACACGTCGGCCGCCTGCCTGCGGATATCGATCCTGGCGATCTCGCGGGTCACCTCGCGCTCGACGCCCGCCACCACGGGCTTCAGCTTCGCATCGGCCTCGTCGGTGAAGGTGATGCGTTTGCCGAGGAAATCGATGCCGGGCGTCTTGGTCCAGCCATAGGTGATGCGCGCCTTGCCCTGCGTGCGCCAATCGGGGGTCAGTTCGATCCTGATCCGCGCATGCGCCATCGCGGCGCCCGTCGCGGTCTCGCCCTTCAGCACGCCGCCGACATCGCGCGCAGCGATCGTCGCGCGAAGCGGCACATCGACGACGATCTCGCTGCCTTCGCCGCGTAGCCGCAGCGCGCCGCGCGTGACCTGGCCGACGATCGTGCAAGCGATGGGCGGGGTGACCTTGACCTTGCGGCCGAACACCTTGACGCGCTGGGGCTGGACGCACGCATGCTCGCGCCGGTTGATCGTCCACAGCGTCTTGGGAACTGCACGTTCGAGCGCCCGCTTGAGCGCCGCCGTATCGGCCTCGATCGGTACCGCGATCAGCGATTTCTGGGTCGGCGAGGGGGCTTTGTCGGTCGCGCGCGGCGGGGCCTCGGCGCCGCCCTTTGCGGGATCGCAACCGGGCAGCGTCAGAAGCGCCAACAGGGAAGCCGAAACTATCGCAAGTGCGCGCACCATCTACCCCCGTTCAGCCCGAGATATGTAACATCGTTACCAGCAAGCCCCTGCAAAAAGGATAAATTTTTGAAGAGGTCCATTTTTTCGCTCTTGACCCTGTAGTTGGTACAACCTTTATGGAGCCGCCCGGGTTGCCACTTTTCCAGCAAAAGCAGCGCCATTTCGTCAGTCGAACCCGGAGCCTTTTTCATGTCCTCGTCGCCATTACCCCTGCGCCTTCTTCCCCTATGCCTGTTGCTCCTGCCCCCGGCGGCGCAGGCGCAAGAGACGACGGGTGCGGACGAAGTCGAAGAGGGGGAAGAGGAAATCGTCGTGCAGGCGACCCGTTCGGGTCGCACCGTGCAGGATGAGGCGATCCGCGTCGACGTGATCGGGCGCGAGGAAATCGAAGAAAAGATGCTGATGACCCCCGGCAATATCTCGATGCTCGTCGCCGAGACGCCGGGGGTGCGGGTACAGGTGACCTCGCCCGGGCTCGGGACGTCGAACGTGCGGATGCAGGGCATGTCAGGGCGTTATACGCAGCTGCTGAGCGATGGCCTGCCGATTTATGGCGGCACGTCGTCGATCGGCCTGTTGCAGATACCCCCAACTGATCTGGGACAGGTCGAGGTGATCAAGGGCGCGGCGTCGGCGCTTTACGGCCCGTCGGCGCTGGCGGGGGTGATCAACCTCGTGTCGCGTCGCCCCAAAGCCGAACCCGAAGCCGAGATGTTGCTCAATGCCACCAGCCGCGACGGACAGGATGTGACCGCCTATGCCGCGATCCCGCTCGGCGGCGATTGGAGCGCGTCGGTGGCCGGCGGCTTCCACCATCAGACGCGCAAGGACCTCGACGGTGACGGCTGGGCCGACATGGCGCATTATGACCGCTGGACGGTGCGGCCGCGGCTGTTCTGGGACCGCGGCGACGGCGCCAAGGCACTGGTGACGCTGGGCGTAATGGACGAACGGCGTCGTGGCGGGACGATGCCCGGGGCAACGGTGCCCGACGGCACGGCCTTTCCGCTCAATCAGGACAGCCGCCGCATCGATGGCGGCATCGTGACCGAACTGCCGATCGACGGCGTCGGCACGCTGCAATTCCGCGCCTCCGGCACGTCGCAGAAGCATGATCATCTCTATGGCCCGAGCCGCGAGGATGACCGGCACGACACCTTGTTCGCCGAGCTGTCGCTCGGCGGTAACGCGGGCGACACGACATGGCTCGCAGGGGCGGCGGTGCAGGGCGACCGCTATCGCAATCAGGCGTTTTCGAGCTTCGACTATCGCTACACCGTGCCCGCGCTGTTCGTGCAGGCCGAGCAGGAGATCGGCGATCTGCTGGTGCTCGCGGGAAGCGCGCGGCTCGACGATCACAGCGATTTCGGCACGCGGCTGAGCCCGCGGCTGTCGTTGCTGTTCCGGCCCGACCGCTGGACGGTGCGCGCGTCGGTGGGGCGCGGTTTCTATGCGCCGACGCCTTTCGTCGATGCGATCGACGAGGCGGGGCTGTCGCGGCTCGAACCGCTCGGGCAGCTGAAGGCCGAGGTCGCGGACACCGCGTCGCTCGATATTGGCTACGCCAAAGGGCCGTTCCAGGCCAATCTGACCTTGTTCGGGTCGGACATCGACAATGGCCTGCAGCTGGTCGACGTCGCGCCCGATCGCGTTCGTCTTGTCAATGCTTTGGGCGTGACCCGGACGCGGGGGGCGGAGATGGCCGCGCGCTATCGCTGGAACGACATCACGCTGCGCGGCAGCTATGTCTATGTCGACGCGCGCGAGTCCGATCCGACGGGCGTCGGCCGCCGTCGCGTCCCCCAGACGCCTAAGCACACCGCCGGACTCGTCGCCATGTGGGAGCAGCATGGTCGTGGTCGCATCGGGCTCGAGGCCTACTACACCGGCCGCCAGCAGCTCGACGACAATCCCTACCGCACGCGCAGCAAGCGCTATGTCGAACTCGGCGCCCTCGGCGAGATCACGCTGGGCAAGGTCAGCCTGTTCGTCAATCTGGAGAATATCCTGAACGTCCGCCAGACGCGCTATGATTCGATCCTGCTCCCGGCGCGGGCGCCCGACGGGCGCTGGACGGTCGATGCCTGGGCACCGACCGACGGGTTTGTAGCGAATGCGGGGGTGCGGATGCGGTTCGGGGGCTGACCTCACCAGATGACGTCTTGCAATATGGCTGAACCGGCGCGCGCGAAAAGCAGCGGCGGACCGTCGAGCGGTGCCGCGATCGTGGCGGTCGTCCCACCCGCGTAGGACGCCGCAGTCCAGACGTCGGTCCAAATGCCGTTGCCCGGAAAACGGACGTGGCGCTCGGTCGCGCCGGGCTTGGCGACGAGCGCGACGAGCAGGTCGGGGCCGAGCATATGGTCGTCGCCGTCGGTCCACGCGCCGCGGTCATCGGGATCATCGAGCCAGAGCGGGCGGCTGACGGGTTCATAGTGGGCGTGATAGCGCGCCATGAGATCGTCGAGGAAGGGAATGAGCGCCCCGCGCAAACGCATCAGCCGCCGGATCGTTGGCAGTGCATCGGCGTGCATCCACGGCTCGTTCGCCGTGCCGTCGTCGTTCCAGCTGTGGATGCTGAAGCGCGGCATCAATATGCCTGCCTGCACCCAGCGGATGAACAATTCGGGGTCGGGGCGCGGGCCGGCAAAGCCGCCGACGTCGTGCCCCATGTTCGAAATGCCCGAGAGCGCAAGGCCGAGCCCCATCTTGATATTGTAGCGCAACGTTTGCCAGTCGGTGCAGTTGTCGCCGGTCCAGGTTTGCGCATAACGTTGCATCCCCGCCATGCCTGAACGGGTGACGACATAGGGAAGCTCGGTGGGCGCATACGCGATTTGCGCGGCGCGCGAGGCGCGGGCCATCAACAGCGGCTGCACCGGGCGCATTTCTGACGCCGGACGGGCTGTTCCGAAGCCGTGGATACGGGGGCGCGCGTCCCAGACCTCATATTCGTTGTTGTCGTTCCACGTCGCGGTGATGCCCTTGGCGAGCAGCGCCTCGGTGACCCGCTCGCGCCACCAGCGCGCCGCGGCGGGGTTGGTGAAGTCGATCGCCGATCCGGTGCCGCCCCAGAACTGGATTTCGGTCGGCGTGCCCGTTTCGTCGGCAATGAACAGGCCTTGCGCTGCGGCCTCGGCGAAGCGCGGGTGGTCGTGGAGCAGGATCGGCTTGATGTTGGGGACGAGGCGGACGCCTGCGTCGTTATAGCTCGCGATAAAGGCTTCGGGGTCGGGAAATTTGTCGCGGTTCCAGTGGAAGACGTACCGCTTGTCGCCGATCGACGTATAGCCCGACGACAGGTGGAAGGACGAGCAGGGGATGGCGTGCTCGGCGATCTTGGCGAGGAAATCAGCCATCTGCGCCTGCGCATCGGGCGCATCGGTGTAGGACATGGTCGAGCCCGAATAACCGAGCGACCAGCGCGGCATCCGCGCGGGGCGTCCGGTGAGCCAGGTGAAGCGTTTGGTGACGCTCAGCGGATCGGGGCCGGCGATCATGTAAAGGTCGAGATCGCCCGCTGCGGCGGTGACGGAGCGATAGGCGCCGTGATAATTGTCGAGTTCCTGACCGAGGTCATATTCGACGTCGGAACTATTGTCGGTGAATTCGCCGTGGCAAGCGCCGTCGGCGTCGGCAACGAGCAGGTACGGGATGTGCTTGTAGAGTGGATCGGTGCGCTCGGCGTCGTAACCCATCGCGTCGACATTGGTCAGGCGGAAACGCCGCCCCGCGCGGTCCATCGCGCCGGTCCGCTCGCCAAGGCCGTAATAGCGTTCGCCGGGTTGGCGGACGAGATGATGGTGGACCCGGTGGTCCCACCAGCCAAAATTGTACGCCTGCGTGGGGCGGTCCTGCGCCATGATCCGCCAGCCGTCGCCGTGGCGTTGCTCCCAAAGGCAGCGAAGGCCGTGCAGGTCGATGGTGAGCCGGATGCGCGCGGTTTCGACGACGACCCGCGTATCGCTCTCGATCAGGTCGAAACCGGGGCAGGTGAAGCCGTCGACGCTCATCCGGTCGCGGCCGGGTTCTTCGATATCCTCGGCGCCGGGTGCGATCGCCCAACTCGGTGCGCCATGGATCACGCCGTCGGGGAGCAGGAGCAGGCGGACGATATCCTCTTCGAGGACGAAGACATGCGCGAGCGCGCCAGTGTCGGCGCGCAGCGTCAGCCGTTCGGCCGTGCGCTCTTCGATGGCGAAGAGGGGCGGATCGGAGAGCGTTGCGCGGCGCATCACTTGGGCCGTTCCGAGAAGCGAGAAATGGCTGAAATCTCCCTAACTTCACTCGGGAATCGCATTTTGTGGCGATGCCGCACGAATTCTTCGTCATCCCGGACTTGATCCGGGATCCATTTGGCGCAGCGGTCGCTGGTGGACCCCGGATCAAGTCCGGGGTGACGAAAGAGAGACAGGGGCGTTTTTCGCAAAGGCTCAGAAAACTGCGCAACTTCAATCGCAAATCGACTTTGCGAGGACGGCATTGCCCCGTGCATCGCGCTGCGTCGGGATCGTCGCGCGCGACGGTACAAAAGAAGACACGCGTGAGAGACGAGGCCCGGCATGGGCGGAGGCTAACGCGGCGCGATTTTGTAGGACAGCGATTTTAGCGGGTTCGCAAATGAGCGAACCCGGAGGGTTTAACCTGCCACGACCCCGAACAGATCATGCTCGTCGGCGTCCTCGATTTCGACGTCGACGATGTCGCCCGATTTCAAGGTCGTCGCAACGTCGCGGAGATAGACGTGGCCGTCGATCTCGGGCGCGTCGGCCTGTGACCGCCCCGTCGCGCCGATGCTGCCGTCCTCATCCGCCTCGCCGACCTCGTCGATGATGACGGGCAGCGTGCGGCCGATCTTCGCTGCGAGTTTCGCGGCGCTGATCGCGGCGGTCTTGTCCATGATGCGCTGGTAGCGCTCTTCCTTGACCTCTTCGGGCACCTGATCGTCGAGCGCGTTGGCTTGTGCCCCCGCGACGGGTTCGAAGCGGAAGGCGCCGACGCGGTCGAGCTGCGCTTCGTCGAGCCAGTCGAGCAGATATTGGAAATCGGCCTCGGTCTCGCCGGGGAAGCCGACGACGAAGCTCGAACGGATCGCAATGTCGGGGGCGACCGCGCGCCAGTTCTTGAGGCGTTCGAGCACCTTCGCTTCGTTCGCGGGGCGCTTCATGCGCTTGAGGACGCTCGGGCTCGCGTGCTGGAAGGGGATGTCGAGATAGGGCGTGAGCAGCCCTTCGGCCATCAGCGGGATGACGGCATCGACGTGCGGATAGGGATAGACATAGTGGAGGCGCACCCACGGGGCACGACCTTCGCTGGTCTTCAATTGCCCGAGTTCGCGCGCGAGGTCGGTCATGTGCGCGCGCACCTCGCGGCCGTGCCACTGGCGCGGGTCGTGACGAATATCGACGCCGTAGGCCGAGGTGTCCTGGCTGATCACCAGCAGTTCCTTGGTCCCCGCGGCGACAAGCTTTTCGGCCTCGCGCAGCACCGCGTCGATGCGGCGGCTGACGAGTTTACCGCGCAGGTCGGGGATGATGCAGAAGGAACAGCTGTGGTTGCAGCCTTCCGAAATTTTGAGGTAGCTGTAGTGGCGCGGCGTGAGCTTCAGCCCGCCCTCGGGGACGAGGTCGACGAAGGGGCCCTGTGACGGCGGCGCGGCTTCATGGACGGCGTCGACAACCTGCTCATATTGATGCGCGCCGGTGACCGCGAGGACGTTCGGGAAGCGCGCGCGGATGACCTCGGCCTCGTTGCCCATGCAGCCGGTGACGATGACGCGGCCATTCTCGGCCATCGCTTCGCCGATCGCCTCGAGGCTTTCTTCCTTCGCCGAGTCGAGGAAGCCGCAGGTGTTGACGAGCACAACGTCGGCGCCCGCATAGTCGGGCGACAGGCCGTAGCCGTCGGCGCGCAGCTTGGTCAGAATCCGTTCGCTGTCGACCAAAGCTTTCGGACAGCCGAGCGAGACCATGCCGACCTTCGGCTGGGTGGGGAGGGTTTTGGTTGCCATGATTGGCGGCGCCCCTAGTCTATTTTTCGGGGTTTGTCACGCCTGCCAATGTGTCGGCGACGATCCGCCATACGCGCGGGTTGATCCCGAGGCCCAGATGCGTGCCGTCGACTTTGATGTTGCGCGCTTGGGGATTGTAGGTGTCGACCGCGATGTCGGGGCCGACGATGCCATCGCGGTCGGAGTAGATGACCGTCAGCGGCTGGGTCAGACCTTTCAGATTGCGCGCATGGATTTCGCGCTCGATCGCGTCGAAATCGCGGCCTGCGAAGCGCTGCGCGAGCGCGGTATATTTGGGGCCGCCGATGATCGGGGTGCCCATGGTGATGATCTCGCGGACGAGATGCGGATAGGCGCGGGCGGTTTCGCGGGCGATGACGCCGCCGAGGCTCCAGCCGATCAGGGTGAGCGGTGCTCCGTCGGCCTTGACCCATTCGGCCGCCTGCGCAGCGAAGCGTTCGACGTCGGCGGCGACGCGGCCGTTGTTGCGGCCCATGCCCCAGTCGCGGACGTGATAGCCGAGGTGGCGTAAATAGGCTTCCAGCGGGCGCATCGAGAGTTCGGACGCGCCATAGCCGGGAAGCAGCGCGACCGGACGCCCGTCGCCGCGCGGCGCGCCGATGAGGTGCCAGCCCGACAGGCCGTAGCGCAGCATGTCGAGCGGCAGCGCGAATTCACCGAGCGTCGTCAGCCGGCTCGGCGGTTTCAACCCCTTGGGAAGTGGAACGTCGCGAGGCATCGCCTTCTCCCTTTTTTGGGTTATAGTTCGGCGCCTAGGGGTTGCTTTGCAAGCAGATAAGGGGAGGCAAATGATGGCGAACATGGACTGGATCGCAATATTGGTCGCGGCGGCGGCGGGGTTCCTCGTCGGGGGCGTCTGGTACGGGCCGCTGTTCGGCGCAGCATGGATGAAGGAGCGCGGGCTGACCGAAGAGGGGCTGAAACAGGGCAATATGGTGCTGATCTATGGCACCACTTTCCTGCTCAGCATCGTGTCGGCGATTTTCCTCGGCCATCTGCTCGCGCATTTCGGCGAGATGAGCGCGCGCTCGACGATGATGATCTCGACCGGCATTGCACTCGGCTTCATCGTTCCGGCTATCGGCACCAACTATCTGTTCAGCCGGGCTAGCTTGAAGCTTTTTGGCGTCGATGCGGGCTACTGGATTGTGTGTTACGCCGCGAGGGGCGCGGTGTTCGTGTGTCTGGGGTGAGCTAAGCT
>CAUUIU010000025.1:0-16098 GCA_963545025.1 uncultured Sphingopyxis sp.
CAGCGTCAGATGTGTATAAGAGACAGGCCCAGGCCGGGATCAGGCTGGCCGCGAAGACGATCCCCATGATCGCGATCGCCGGTTGCTGGACCACCGCGTCGTCGGCGGTCGAGATGAACCCCGTAAAGGTCAGGACGAGCGCAAACAGCGCCGCGCCGAAACCGCCCGAGATCGTCTCGGTCGCGTTCGACAGGCCGACCATCGCGCCGACGCTCGATTCGCCGCGGACCGAGGTTTCATAGGCGAGTGCGTCGGCGAACATCGCCTGCGGCAGCATCGAGGTGCCGGCAAAACCGGTGCCGATGATAAACACCGAAACAAAGGTAAGCATCACGCGCATATCGGCGGGCGCCACCGACAGTGCCGCCAGCAGCAGCGCGCCGAGCGCGTAGAGCATGAGGGCTGTGCTGAGCGCCGCGCGCTTGCCGCGGCGCACAGCGAACATGCGCCAAAGCGGCATGGTCAGCAGCAGGGGGATCGTCAGAATGATGAACATCGGCGCCACCGCTTCGGGATCGCCGAGCACATAGTCGGCGAGATAGGGCGTGCTGGCGAGCGACACCGCCGAGGCGATTTCGCTGAGCGCGACGATCCACAGCATCGCGCGCAGCGACGGGCTCGACTTCAATATGGCGATGCTCGCCCTGAACGCTGTGGGTGCGGCGGGCTGCGTCGTCGCCGGCGTCGAGCGTCGTGCGCCGACAAAGGCGACGATGAGCGTCGCGGCAATCATCATCGTACCGATAAACAGCGCCATGTCGCGATAGCCGTCGCGCGCGTTGTCGCCATTTTCGACGATCGTCGGGGCGAGCCCGCCCGAGATAAGCACCGCGATCGCAAGGAAGGCGATGCGCCACGCCGCCATCGACGCACGGGCGCGGGTGTGCGGGGCAATCTCGGCCGGAAGCGTGGACCAGGGAACCACAAAGGTCGAAAAGGTCATGCTCGCGAGCGTGAAACTGATCGCAACCCACAGCGCGGCGGCATTGCCCGAATAGGGTGTCCAGAAGGTCGCAATGAAGGCGATCGGGAAGACAAGTCCGCCAAAGATGATCCATGGACGGCGCGCGCCGAAGCGGGTGCGCGTGCGGTCGGACAGGCGGCCGACGAGCGGGTTGGCGAAGACGTCGAACAGCTTGGGGATGAAGACAATCAGCCCCGCCACCCCAGCCGGGAGGGCAAGCGTGTCGTTACGATAATCCAGCAGGATGAGCCCCGGTACGGTCGAGAAACTGGCGCTCGCGAGCGCCCCGACGCCGTAGCAGGCCTCATCCAGATGTCGTTTTGATTCCACGCTCATTGTCCGCTCCCTGTTATCGTCACTATGCCGGCGCTGCGAAGGCCGGCGGCTAAACATCGCTCCCGCTACGCGGAATTTTCGAAGGGGGCCGGGCTGGCGTGCGCGGCGGGGAGGCCCGCGTGCCAGCCCGGCAGGTCGTCTCGTTTGCTCCTGATCCGGATGTCATGCCGCGCGGCCTTCGTCGCTGAAGGGGGAGAAAACCGGCGAAGAAGCGCGGCACGGCGATCAGAACCGGTACGAGACGGCAAGGCCGCCGACCGCTTGGATCTTCGAGCCCTCATCGACGATGGGGCTGTCCTTTGCGTCGCCGACATAATAGTTGGCGCCGGCGCGGGCGATGACCCCCCAGCGCTGGTTGAACTGATATCCAATCGTCGTGCCGATCCCTATGTCGCGGATGCCGCTGCCGGGGCGATAGGCGGCGAGGCCGGAAGCGGTCGCTTCGTCGGGCGTCACGCCGAAATACGCGCGCATATACTTCTTGTCGGCCCAGGTCGTTTGCGCGTCGAGGTTGATGAACAGCTTCTGGCTACGGTGCGCGGCATAGGAAACCTGCGCTGTGCCGAGCAGGCCGTCGTGTCCGTCGGAGACGTCCTTGACGAGGCTGAGGTCGAATTCGATCTCGCCCTGACCATATTGATTGCCGCCGAAACGGTATCCGACATGGCCGCCGACCTCCATCGCCGAGTCGACGTCATTCAGCAATTTGACGCGGCCGTTGCCGTCTTTGTCGCTGTTGCGCTTGCCGCGAAAGTTGAACACCGGGCCGATCTGGACCGGGCTGTTGCCGAGCAGGTCGAGGCGCGCGCCAAGGCCGCGGATTTCGAGCGCGAGGCCTTTCCATTCGACGTCCGCGATCATCAGCGGCACGAGCTCATATTTCTTCGAGCCGTCATAGGAGGGGACCATGCCCGGCCCGATCGCGAAAAAGCCGTCAATACCGCCGCTCTTTTCGTCCTCATCGTCGCTGTCGTTACCGGGGCGTTCGGCGACCCTGGGGCTGCCGGGGAGTTCCTGGGCATGGGCGGACGGGCTGAAGAGGGCGGCAGCGAGCACCGCCAGGGGGAGAGTTGCCTGTTTCATCTTTTTTGCTCCTTGCGACAGCCGGACCGATGCGGCCGGCGGTTCGAAAGAGCGACTAGGATGACGGAAAAATGCGGGCCATCGCGCATTCGCGGTTGCGTAGTTTACTTCGTATAATCTAAATAGGGCGATCTTGGAGTATGGTTCACGATGCGCGATTTCGCGAATTCCCGAATGGAGAATGGGCTGGTGCGGCTGATCGGCCACGCCGGCCTGACCATGTTGTTTGTCGCCTTGCTCTCGTTCCTTTCGCCGTTCGGCACCTATCGCTTCGATCCCATCGAGCGGATCGGCTATTGGACGGTCCAGATGACCGCCTGGGTCCTCTTCTCGCTTGCGACCGGAGCGCTGGTCGCGCGGGTGCGAAGGCTGCGCGATATCAGCCCGACGATGCGGAAGATTGCGGCGATAGTGTTGGCGGCGCTGCCGCAGCTCGTCGTGACGGGTACGTCGAACCATATCCTGCATGGCTGGCAGCCATTGCCGACCGAGGTGATCGAACTCTTCTTCTCGATCTCCCTGATCGGCGGCGCTTATGTGTTTCTCGCCGAACGGGTGCTGGCGGCGTTGCAGCTCGCGCCGGAGCGACCCGCGTCCTTTGCCGTGCTTGGGCCCGACAACGACAACGGGCCATCGACGCGTGAAAGCGCGCCTAGCGACCCGGGATTGTTCGACCGCCTGCCACCGCATCTGCGCAGCGACATTCTCTGCATCCAGGTCGAGGATCATTATGTTCGTGTCCATGCAGCGCAGGGCAGCGCGATGGTGCTTATCCGTTTTTCCGATGCGATGCGCGGCCTCGACCATATCGCCGGATCGCAGGTGCATCGCAGCTGGTGGGTCGCGAATGACGCGGTGCGGGCGCTGCGGCGCTCGGGCCGTACCGCGCAGCTCATCCTGTCGAACGATATGACGGTTCCGGTGTCGCAGCCCTATGTATCCGATGCTGTCAGCCGCTGGGGCACGCTGGAATCGGCGGCCTGACCAATGCGGCTGGCGTCGGTTCGCGATGTCAGGCCTCACTATCCCGGACGGCGGCGAGTATCTCGGGGGAATCCTTCGAGAGCGGGAGGCTTTTGCCCATCGGTCAGCGCGCCGCCGCTCTGGACCAGGCGGGCCGCGCCTGCAGTCGGTCAAGGTAGCTTGCAACGTCGGGCGCAATGATCGCGCGCTCACCGAGCACCGCGATCAACCCCAGCGGATAGCCGACCGCGATATCGGCAAGCGTCATTCGTCCGCCCGCAAGATAGTCGCGGCCGTCGGAGAGAGCACGGCCGACATGGCGAAGCTTGAACGTGAGATTTTCGCGCGCTTCGGCGAGCTTTGCCTCGGATCGCCGCTCGGGCGCTTCCAGTAGCAGCTGTCGCACCATTACGCCGATCGGCGGCATCAGCGTCGCTTCACCGAACAGGCTGTATTGAAGGAAATCGGCGAAGCCGGGCTCGTCCGGTGTAACCGCGAGGGATGTCGGAGCGTGCCGGTCAAGCAGATACTGACAAATTGCGATCGATTCCGTCATCCGTACCGCCCCGTCGATGAAGAGCGGAAGCGAGCCGAGCGGATTGAGGTCGAGATATTCGGGCGCCTTCTGCCTGGGCGGAAAGGGCAGATCATGGACCTCGAACCGGCCGGCGATGCCCAATTCCTCCGCAAGCCACAGGACGCGAAGCGAGCGCGTGCCCTGTCCGTGCCAGAGTTGATAGGCGGCGCTCATATCGAACGCCCCGCGCTGGTCCAATAGGGTGCGCGCAGCCGACGCTTGAAGATCTTGCCCGAATCCTCGCGCGGCAGGTCGGCGGCGAATTCAACGACCTTGGGTAATTTGTAGCGCGACAAGGTTTCGCCGAGTTCGCGGCGGATCGTGCCGGCATCCAGCACCTCGCCTTCGTCGGGCTGGACATAGGCGCAGACCGCCTCGCCGAATTCGGGGTCGGGGATGCCGAAGACCGCGGCGTCGCGGACCCCGTCGATCGCCAGCAGCGCGGCTTCGATTTCGGCGGGGTAGATGTTGACGCCGCCCGATATGATCATATCGCGGCGGCGGTCGCACAGGAACAGGAAGCCGTCCTCGTCGATCCAGCCGATGTCGCCAACCGTGATGAAGCCGTCGCGCTCGATCTCCGTCCGCTCGGCGTCGCGGCCGTGATAGGTGAAATCGGGCACCGACCGCGACTTTACATAGATATCGCCGATCTCGCCCACCGCCGCTTCACTACCTGCCTCGGTGAGCACGCGCAGAGTGACGCCGGGCAGCGCGCGACCGACGGTGCCCGACCGGGCGAGCGCGTCCGCCGATCCATGACCGGTAATCAGCCCCGTTTCGGTCGACCCGTAATATTCGTGGATCACCGGACCCCACCAGTCGATCATCTGGCGTTTGACCTCGATCGGACAAGGCGCAGCGCCGTGCACGACGAAGCGGAGCGACGAGACATCATAGGCCGCGCGCACCGCGGCGGGCAGTTTCAGCAGGCGTACGAACATGGTCGGCACGACATGCATATGCGTGATGCGATGCTCGGCGACGAAGGCGAGAAGCTCTTCGGCGTCGAAACGCGGCTCCAGGACGATTTTCTCGGCCATGCCCGCGGCGGCTAGGCCATAGCTGTTCGGCGCTGAATGATACATCGGCCCGGTCATCAGAATCCGCATCGTCTCGCCGGGCTGAAGGCCATAGCCGTGGATGAGCATATCGACCTGCGCGGCCAGATGCTCGGGTTGGAGCGGGCGGCGGCGCACGCCCTTGGGTTTGCCCGTCGTGCCCGAGGTATAGATGACGACCGACGCGCCGCCCGGACCCTGCGGCGGCGCCCGGCTCCCTTCGTCGGCGAGCCAGCCGGTCCACGGCGTGGCTTCGGGGAGGCGGCCCGAGGGGGTGAGGGCATAGGCGGCAGCAATTTCGGGCGGGGTGGGTACGCTCACCAGCAACGTCTCGCCGAGCCGTCCGGCCAGCGGCGCCGCGAGATCGTCGTGCGCGATCAGCAGGCGCGCGCCGCTGTCCGCCAGCACATAGCCGACCTCATCGGGCGTCGCGTGCCAGTTGATCGGCGTCGCGAAGGCGCCGATCCAGCGCGCCGCGAGGCTCGCAACGAAAAATTCGAAATCGTTGCGCAACAGGATCGCGACCGCATCGCCCGCGCCGATCCCCGACGCGAGCATGGAGGTGGCGGCGCGTTCAATCTGGCGTTCGAAAGCGGCGGGCCCGAGGGTGCGGTCGCCCGAGATGAGGGTCGCCGTCATACTGTCTCTCCATGTCGTGATGAATGTTGCGCGCGCCATTCGGCCAGCCAGCCGAGCCCGTCGATCGTGTCCGCTACGGGCCAATATTCGGCGCCGAACCAGCCCGTATAGCCCGAGGCCCGAATGGCGGCGATTGTGGCGCGAAGGTCGATCCCGCCCGTCCCCGGTTCGTGCCGGCCCGGGGCGTCCGAAAATTGCACATGCGGTGCGAGATCGCCGTGCGCGGCCCACGCTGCGGCGATGTCGCCGCCGGTCATCGCGACATGATAAAGGTCGAACAGCAAGCCGAAGCGCTGCGCGCCGATCCGGCGGACCATGGCGGCGGCTTCGTCGACGGTGGCGAACAGGGCGCCGGGAAAGTCGGTCGGGTTCGATTGTTCGACGAGCAAAGTCGCGTCCAGCCCGATGCGATCGGCGATGGCGAGCGCGGTATCGACATTGCGTGCATAGGTGACGAGGCATGCGGCGCGGTCGGTTTCGGGCGTCACGCGCGACGGCCCCAGATGGACAAATGCCGCGCCCAGCTCGCTGCCACCGGCAAGCCCGCGTTCGGCGGCCGCAGCAAACTCCGCCTCGCGCCCCGGAACCCCCGACAGACCAGGGCCGCCGGTCATAAGGTCGCCGAGCGGCAGGTTGATCAGGACGACGGGGATATGCGCCGTCCGCGCGGCGCGGGTCATTTCGGCCGGGTCGCCTTCATCGATGAACTGGATCTCGACCCCATCGAACCCGGCCTCGGCAGCAGCGGCAAAGCGGTCGAGCAGCGGCAGCTCGCGAAACATCATCGACACGCTGGCCCCGATCTTCAGCGTCACGCGCCGCTGCCCTGCCGCGCGCGCAAGGTGCGATGGATGGCGCTATGGTCGAGGCCTCTGTCGGGCCCCGCAACCGCTTGCTCGTACAGCGCCGCCGCCTGATCGAGCAGCGGCAGCGACAAGGCCAGCTTTGCCGCCAGGTCGGTCCCCATGCGCAGGTCCTTGTGCTGAGTGGCGATCGTCGCGCCCGGCGCATGGTCCAGCGCCAGCATGCGCCTGCCATGCTGGCGCAGCACCGTCGAATCGGCAAAGCCGCCCTTGAGCGCGTCGAAGGCTGCGTCGGGATCGCCGCCGCCGCGTTCGATCAGCAGCAACGCCTCGGCGATCGCCTCGATGCTGATGCCGACGATCATCTGGTTGGCGAGCTTGACGAGCTGGCCTGCGCCAACGCCGCCGACACGATTGACTCGGCCGAGCACCTCCAGCGCGGGGCGCGCGGCGTCGATCGACCGGGCAGAGCCGCCGGCGAAAATCGTCAGCGCGCGCGCGATCGCGCCGCGCTCGCCGCCCGATACAGGAGCGTCGATATAGTCGATGCCAAGCCCCGCCAGCCGTCCGGCCTGCTCAGTCGCGGTATCGGGGCTGATGGAACTCATCATCGCGACGGTCGCGCCGGGGCGAATCGCGCACGCGACCCCGCTTTCGCCGAACAAGGCTTCGCTCGTCGTCGGCCCGTCGCTGAGCAGGAAAATCACCAGATCGGCGCCGCGGACAGCCTCGATAGCGGAGGTCGCAATCGCGATCCCGTCGTCGACGAGCGGCGCGGCTTTCGATGCCGTGCGGTTCCACACGGTGACCGCAAAACCCGAACGCGCGAGGTTGCGCGCGATCGGCGCGCCCATCAGCCCGGTGCCCAATAAAGCGACATGATCAACCACGCTCCAACTTCTAGCATCTGAGCGAGTGGTTGCAACTTTTATCTATATTATAAAAAAATATCGATATAATGAGCAAGCCTCAGCACAGGAGATGATATGCGTTTCGTGACCTTCGAACAGGCGGGCGAGATATTTCTGGGCGCCCTGACCGCCGACGATGCGATCCAGAATCTGACCGAAGCAGCGCGGGCAACCGGGCGTGGCGACGCCGCGGCGTTCCAGTCGATGCAGGCGCTGATCGACGGCGGCGAGGCGGCGCTGGACGAAGCGCGGCGGTTGATGGACGAAGAGGGGCATGCGGTCGCGGCCGACGCCGTCCGTCTGCTCGCGCCTTTGCCGCGCCCGCAATCGATCCGCGACTTTTTCACCTTCCCCGGCCACATCCTCCAGTCGGCGGCGGGTATGCAGCGGTTGCGTGCGCGCATCGCCGGAGAGCAGGCGCCCAACGCGCCGCCCTTTACCGAGCTGCCGCCGCTGTACCGTCAAAAGGCGATCTACCATAAATGCAACCCGCTCACCGTCGTCGGCACCGGCGTCGACGTCATCTGGCCGCGCTACAGCGACTATATGGACTTCGAGCTCGAACTCGCGGTCGTGATCGGTAAGCGCGGGGTCGACATCGCGGCGAAGGACGCGGTGCAGCACATCTTCGGCTACACCATCTTCAACGATTTCTCCGCGCGCGACGCGCAGATGGAGGAGATGCCCGGCATGATGGGACCGGCGAAGGGCAAGGATTTCGACCGCGGCAATGTCATCGGCCCGTGCATCGCGACCGCGGACGAATTTGACGACGTCCACGCCATCGCGATGCGCGCCTATATCAACGGCGAACCCTTCGCCGAGGGCTCGAACGGCGAAATGCTCCACAGTTTCGAGGAGATCATCGCCTATATCTCGCGCGGCGAAACGCTCCATCCCGGCGAACTGCTCGGCTCGGGGACGATGTCGGGCGGCTGCGGGATCGAGCAGGATCGTTTCCTGTCCGACGGAGACCTCGTCACGCTCGAGATCGAGGGGATAGGGCGGCTCGAAAATCGGGTCCGCCGAGCCTGAAAGCAACAGCGGTTATCGATCCAGAGCGATTTTCAGGTTTCGCTCGATCGACTCTTTGTCCGCTCGCAGGGTGGGGCGAAGGTCGGACTGCGGGGTCGTAAATTCAACTTGAACGCCGGATATTCTACATACCGACGTTTATGATTTGCCCGCGCCAATCGGCATGCATCGTAGCCGCGCGGACAAGGCACTCCGCACAATCTTCGAAAGGCAAGGGGCGCAACAATGCAACGCGGGCCTGCGGCCCGGCGCGATATGCGCCCGTGGCAGGCATGTCCTTCAACCCCGCCGCGCGAACGATGGTCCAGTCCAGATTGCTGGCGCGGGTGCTCGCTTCGGCCAGCCGCTTGTCCGCGATGGCCTTGCGGTAGATATATCGGATCGGACGCAGCGCCAGACGATCGCCGAACGACAATTCCGATCCGTCGGCGAGCGTGATGCCGCTTTGCATGACAAAATTCGGCACGTTCGCTTCGGTACAGGCCGTGATGATGTTCCGGGTGCCAACAGACATCAGGTCGCCGGGATCGAGATTATGTGCGGGACCTACGGCGCTCACCACGGCGTCGCATCCATCCAGGGCCGAAATCAGGCTTTCGACGTTGCGAACATCCGCTGCACGATAGGCGACTTGGTCGTTCGGCGCGATATCGTCCGGCAATCTGCGCGATACTGCTACAACATGGTGGCTTCTCGCAATTGCGCGCTCGACGACGCGCCGGCCCGTGGCTCCACTTGCCCCGATGACGGCCAGTCTCATGAAATATCCTCGTGCCGCGAGCGTAACCACGCCTCCTGAATGCCGCTGAACCCTGACGCGCGCAGGTCGATTGTCGCTTTCCCACTGTTCCAATGACCCCGGCGATGGAGCGAGTTGACGAAAATTCGGAGAGCTTCGAGCCGCTTGTCGGCGAGCGCCTGGATTCGGGGTGCGCCGGCAAAAGAGGCCGCCCAAGTCATCATGGCGCGAAGAAAGCGGTTGCTCGGCCCGGAGCCGCGGCCACATTCCGCCTTCGCCAGTGCAACGACCACGAGTTCGACAGGAGTGAAAATAACATCTTTCGCTGGAAGAATTTCAGCGGCGGTGTCCGCAATGGCAGAATGTAACATCGCTCAGTCTCCGCGAAGTCGGAATGGCAAGATTGCCTGGCCGCAGTATTTGGACTGGCTCCGACCCCTTGGGGTCGCAAGCCGCGCTTTCCCGGACGGCCGGCGCTGAGTCAGGGTGTGCTACTGTCGGACGACTCTCTTCGAAACGGACAATTCGCAGTTGTGCGAATTCCTTCGTCAATGCGTCCTCCGTTCCGGCACACGGGACTTGCGACGCGCGAATTCGCAAATTGACTTCGCGAATTTCTCGACGGCAGGCGATAGCCGGCGGGTTCATCTGCGATGGGGGCGTGCCTACATCAACTGGGGCGCTGATACGGTGGTCTGCCGCCGCGGCCCGCGATAGCGCCAACGGCAAGTCGATCAATGGCCGCTTTCATGACGCTCTTTCGCGGACGCCTTCCGTTTCGCGGGACGCGACGGTTTCGCCGCTGGTGAACTGAGGTCCTGGCGAAATCCGAATTGACTGAACCCCGCGCTCCGATGCGAGTGCTACAATACCCCTCGCTGAAACGGCGCAGCGTTGGCCAGTCGCCACTGGCCAAGAGTTGAGGAGGACAGCGTTGCTAAGCGCGGCAGAAAGGTTGGCGGCGCCGAGCGGTGCATAGGACTACGACGTAAGTCCGCGATTTGGAATTGATGGCTCCCCGGGTAGGATTCGAACCTACGACCGGTCGATTAACAGTCGACTGCTCTACCGCTGAGCTACCGAGGAACACGCCGCCGAAGCGGACAAGGCGGCCCCTTTGCCGCCTCGCGTTTCATTTGGCAAGACCTCAAACGACAAATTGTTCCATCGCGATGCGTTCGTCCAGACCATGGTCGGGATCGAACAGCAAAGTCAGCGGGCGGCTGCGGTCGGTGGTGACCAATACGGTCTTCACGTCGCGGATTTCGCGCTGGTCGGCGACTGCGCTGACCGGGCGTTTCGCTGCTTCACGAACGTTGAATCGGATGCTCGTCGACTCGGGGACGAGCGCGCCGCGCCAGCGCCGCGGGCGGAACGGGCTGATCGGGGTCAGCGCCAGCATCTGCGATTCGAGCGGCAGGATCGGCCCGTTGGCGGACAGATTATAGGCGGTCGATCCGGCGGGGGTCGACACGAGCACGCCGTCGCACGCCAGCTCCTCCAGCATCGTGCGCTCGTTGATCATCACCTCGAGCTTCGCCGCCTGGCGCGTTTCGCGCAGCAGCGAGATTTCGTTGATCGCGGGCAGGATATGCCGTTCGCCGCTGATCGTTGTGATGTCGCCCGACAATGGATGGATCAGGAAGGGACGGGCGGCGGCGAGCCGGTCGAGCAGACCCTCGACGCGAAACTCGTTCATCAGGAAGCCGATGGTGCCGCGGTTCATCCCGAATACCGGCATCGATCGCCGCTGATCGAGCAGCTGGTGCAGCATGTGAAGCAGGAAGCCGTCGCCGCCGAGCGCGATCAGCATGTCGGCTTCGCCCAGTTCGACGAAGTCGTAAAGCGGGCGCAGTTCGGCCTCGGCCTCCATGGCGGCGGGCGTGTTCGACGCCAGCAGCGCGATTTTGCGATGCATAAGAACCCCTCAAGGGCAGCGTGTCAGCCGCCCGTTGCACTCATATGACGCGCGACCGCCGGTTTGGACTTTCGTTCGATCTGAAAGTCATGCGCGCGGGGTTTGCCAGTCAAAGCGGCATCAATCAAGCCATCGACATCGCCGCCTTCGCGCAAGCTCGCGCGAAGGTCGACATGGTCATCTCGGCCAAGGCACATATAGATGCGCCCCTCGACCGTCAGGCGGATACGATTGCAGGTCGAACAGAAATTATCGCTGAGCGGAGTGATCAGCCCGAGCGTTACCGGGCTGTCCTCGACCGCGAAATAGCGCGCCGGTCCGCCGGTGCGTCGGTCGACCGGGTAGATGGCGTGCGTTTCGCGCAGCGGCGCGATGAACTGGTGGAGCGGGATATAATGATCGCTGCGGTCGTCGGCGACTTCGCCCAGCGGCATTGTTTCGATCAGGCTGAGGTCGCAGCCGTTAGCGGCGCACCATTCAAGCATCGGCAGCAGCTGGTCCTCATTGAGCCCCGCGAGCGCAACCATGTTGATCTTGACCGCCAGTCCGGCTTTCAGCGCCGCGGCGATGCCGCCGAGGGCGACGTCAAGGTCGCCGACGCGGGTGATATGGCGAAACGCCCGGCGGTCGAGCGTGTCGAGACTGACATTGATCCGTCGTACGCCTGCGTCCGCGAGCATCGGCGCATGTTCGGCGAGACGCATCGCGTTGGTGGTCAGCGTCAGCTCGTCGAGACCGTTGCCGATCAGCGCGCCCAATCGCGTTGCCAACGTATCGATGCCGCGCCGGACGAGCGGCTCGCCACCGGTCAGGCGGATATGGCGAATGCCGCGCGCGACGAAACGTTCCGCAAGTTCGGCCATCTCCTCGATGCTCAGCACCGCCGAACGGGGAAGAAAGGTCATGTCCTCGGCCATGCAATAGCGACAGCGCAGGTCGCAACGGTCGGTCACCGACAGGCGTAAATAACTGATCCGACGGCCATGACCGTCGGTCAGCGGCGCTGCCGGCGCCGCACCATGGGAGAATATGGCAGCCATGGGCCCATTGTGATGCAAAAGGCAGGGGATTGGCAAGCAAAGCCTGCTAGAGGAACCGCATGAATCGCCTTTCCGAATCCCTGTCCGGCTGCGTCCGGAAGCTCGAAATATTGCACGCGCGGCACGAAGCCGACGCCGGCGTCATCCTGGTGCAGGTCGATCAGCTGGCGCGGATCAACAACAGTTCGGGGACCGCGACGGGCGATGCGGTGCTCGACGAAATCGGTCGGCGGCTTGAAAATTTCGCGGGCGACGAGTTCGGGCAGGGGTCGTGCGTCGAACGGCTCGACGGTCCGCGATTCCTGATCGTGCCCGCGCTGTCGCTGTCGCTCGGGGCCTTGCGGGCGCAGGAGCGTGCGCTGCACGTGGCGCTCGCCGAGCCGATGGTCGGCGACCCCAACGGCCGCGTGGCGATCCGCATCGCGGCGGCGCTGATCACCCGCGACGAATCGATCTCCGAACAGCTGATGCAGGCGAGCGACCAGCTCGCGCGCCCCGCCTCGGCGCGCGACGGCGTGATGGTGCACGCCGCATTGTCGCGCAACGAGGTCATGATCCACTATCAGCCGCAATATGACGTTGCGACCGGGGCGATGACCGGGGTCGAGGCGTTGCTGCGCTGGCAGCACCCCGAACTCGGGCTGCTCGGCGCCGGGCCGCTGGTTACCGCCGCGCGCGCGGCGCGGCTCGAATGTGAGCTCACCGAACATGCGCACCGCGTTGCGCTCACCGAAATGGCCGCCTGGCCCAAGCTGCTCGGCAAGCTGCGCGTTTCGCTCAACATTACCGCCGCCGACCTCGGCGACCCCGATTTCGCCGACCGTTTCGCGGCGATGGCGAAAAAGGCCGGGGTCAATCCCGACCGTCTGACGCTCGAACTGACCGAACAGGCGATGCTCAGCGACCCGTCGAGCGCCGCAGCGCAGCTCGCGCAACTCCGCGCGCTTGGGTGCGCCATCGCGATCGACGATTTCGGGACGGGCTATTCCAGCCTGTCTTTGCTTGCCCGGTTGCCGATCGACTATCTCAAGATCGACAGCGGCTTCACCCGCTCGATCGACGGCAGCGACCGCGACCGCATCGTCGTGCGCGCGATCGTCGATCTGGCGCGCGCGCTCGGCTTGCTGGTGGTCGCCGAGGGTATCGAGAAGGAACGCCAGCTCGAACGGCTCGCCGAACTCGGCGTCGCGACGTGGCAGGGTTTCCTGAAGTCGGGGCCGGTCCCGGGGGATCAACTGCCGGCGTTGATGGAGGGCTGACCGTCAGCTTGCCTGCCGCGCCAGTTTTCCCAATCCCTTCGACAATTGCAGCGCGCCGTTGAGCCGCGCTCCCGTGCTCACCCAATCACCGCTGATCGACAGCTTGTTGTCGGGTCGGATGCGCGCGCGGCCTTTGAGCCGCTCGACATAGGCGATCAGCCCGGGGACGTTGGCGAACTGGTCGCCGTGGAAGCTGACGAGGGCGCCCTTGGTCCCGACGTCGAGCTTGGCGATGCCCGCGAGCTTGGCGTTCGCCTTGATCTCCATCAGCTGGACGAGGTTCGCGGTCTCGGGCGGGAGAGGGCCGAAGCGGTCGATCATCTCGGCGGCGAAGGCATCGAGCGCCGGGCGGTCGCCGGCGTCGTTGAGGCGGCGATAGAGCGCCATGCGCAGCGGCAGGTCGGGCACATAATCCTCGGGGATCAGGATCGGCGCATCGACGGTGATCGTCGGAGACAGGGCTTCGCGCGGGGGCAGCTTTCCGGCGCCCTCGGCCTTCGCCATCAAAATCGCCTCTTCGAGCATCGACTGGTAAAGTTCGAAGCCGACCTCGCGGATATGCCCCGACTGCTCGTCGCCGACGAGGTTGCCCGCGCCGCGAATGTCGAGGTCGTGGCTGGCAAGCTGGAAGCCCGCGCCCAATGTATCGAGATCGCCGAGCAGCTTGAGCCGCTTTTCAGCCGTGTCGGTGATCGCGCCATGCTCGGGGGTCGTGAGGTACGCATAGGCGCGCGTCTTTGCCCGACCGACGCGCCCACGCAGCTGATACAGCTGGGCAAGACCAAAGCGATCGGCGCGGTGGATGATCAGCGTGTTGGCGCTCGGGATGTCGAGCCCGCTCTCAACGATCGTCGTCGACAGCAGCACATCATATTTGCGGTCATAGAAGGCGCTCATCCGGTCCTCGACCTCGGTCGGGGTCATCTGGCCGTGCGCGACGACATATTTGATCTCGGGCACCCGGTTGCGCAAAAATTCCTCGATGTCGGGCAGGTCCTTGATCCGCGGCACGACAAAGAAACTCTGTCCGCCACGGTCATGTTCGCGCAGGAGGGCTTCGCGCATTACCACAGGGTCCCAGGGCGCGACGTAAGTCCGCACCGCGAGGCGATCGACCGGCGGCGTCTGGATCACGCTGAGCTCGCGTAGCCCCGACATCGCCATCTGGAGCGTCCGGGGGATCGGGGTCGCTGTCAGCGTCAGCACATGCACATCGGTCTTGAGCTGCTTCAGCCGCTCCTTGTGGACGACGCCGAACCGCTGTTCCTCATCGACGATGACAAGGCCGAGATTCTTGAAATCGACCGATTTCGCGATCACCGCATGGGTGCCGACAACAATATCGATCTGTCCGCTTGCGAGCCCGTCGCGGGTCTTTTGCGCCTCACTCGCCGGAACGAGGCGCGACAGGCGGCCGATGTTGACCGGAAAACCTTTGAATCGCTCGACAAAATTCGTGTAATGCTGGCGCGCGAGCAGGGTGGTGGGCACCACCACCGCGACCTGTACGCCAGCCATTGCCGCGACAAAGGCGGCGCGTAGCGCAACCTCGGTCTTGCCGAAGCCGACGTCGCCGCAGACGAGCCGATCCATCGGACGCCCCGACGCCATGTCGGCGAGAACGTCGCCGATCGCGCGGTCCTGATCGTCGGTTTCCTGATAGGGGAATCGGTCGGCGAACGCGGGGTAGGCGGCGTCCTGTGCGAGCAATTCGCCCGAGCGCAGCGCGCGCTGCGCCGCGGTCGCGAGCAGCTCGCCCGCGATCTCGCGGATACGTTCCTTCATCCGCGCCTTGCGGCGCTGCCAGGCTTCGCCGCCGAGCCGGTCGAGCGCGACGCCGTCGCTCTCGCCGCCATAGCGTGAGAGGACGTCGAGGTTTTCGACCGGGACGTAGAGCTTGTCGCCGCCGGCGTAGGTCAGCGCGACGCAATCGTGCGGGCTGTTGCCGACCGGGATCGAGGTCAGCCCCTCGTATCGCCCGATGCCATGATCGAGATGGACGACCATGTCGCCGACGCTGAGCGTCGCGAGTTCGGCGAGGAAGGCGTCGGCGCTTTTGCGGCGCTTTTGGCGGCGGACGAGGCGTTCGCCGAGGATATCCTGTTCAGTGAGCAGGCTGATTGCGTCGGAGGCGAAGCCATGGTCGAGTGGCAGCACGACCATGGCGGTGGCGCCGCCGCTTTCTTCCGACGCGGTACCGAGCGCGTCCTGCCAGCCGTCGACCGGGGCGAGCGACGTGACGCCATGGTCGCGGAGCAATCCCGACAGGCGTTCGCGGGCGCCGCCCGAATAGCTGGCGATGATCGTGCGGCGCCCCTTGCGGCGCTCGTCCGACAGATGATCGGCGACCTTGTCGTAAACATTGAGGTCAGCAGTACGCTCGGGCGTGAAATCGCGCGCGGCGAAGGTTTCGAGATCGATGACCGTCGGCGAGGGAGGGACGTCGAAGGGGGTGACGATATGGATCGGGCGGTCGGCGGCCGCGCCGGCCCATTCGTCTTCGGCCAGATACAGCGTTTCGGGCGCGAGCGGGCGATAGCTGCCGGGCGATTCGCGTTCGGCGGCGACGCGGTTGGCGTGATAATCGGCGATCGCGGCAAAGCGCGTTTCGGCGGTTGCTTCGGTGCGGTGGCCGCGCAGCACCGGGGTCGCCGGATCGATATGGTCGAACAATGTCGCCAGCCGTTCCTCGAACAGCGGCAGCCAATGATCCATGCCCGCCTGTCGCCGGCCCTCGCTCACCGCCTGATACAGCGGATCACCCGTCGAC
>CAUUIU010000026.1:0-16074 GCA_963545025.1 uncultured Sphingopyxis sp.
TACACTTCTAGCTTCGTCGGCAGCGTCAGATGTGTATAAGAGACAGCCCGATATCGGCGCGGTCAGCTTCGTCGGCTCGTCGGACATCGCGCATTACGTCTACAACCGCGGCGTCGCCAACGGGAAGCGCGTCCAGGCAATGGGCGGCGCGAAGAACCACGGCATCGTCATGCCCGACGCCGACCTAGACCAGGTCGTCAACGACCTGACCGGCGCCGCCTTTGGCTCGGCGGGTGAGCGCTGCATGGCGTTGCCGGTCGTCGTCCCCGTCGGCGAAGACACCGCCAACCGTCTGCGCGAAAAACTGATCCCCGCGATCGCGGCGCTGCGCGTCGGAGTGTCGACCGATGCCGAGGCGCATTACGGCCCGGTGGTGACGCAGGCGCACAAGGAAAAGGTCGAAGGCTGGATCCAGAAATGCGCCGACGAAGGCGCCGAACTGGTCGTCGACGGCCGCGGCTTCAGCCTGCAGGGCCATGAAAAAGGTTTCTTCATCGGCCCGACCCTGTTCGATCATGTCACCACCGACATGGAATCGTACAAGGAAGAAATCTTCGGCCCCGTGCTGCAGATCGTCCGCGCCGCCAATTTCGAGGAAGCGCTCGAACTGCCGTCGAAGCACCAGTACGGCAACGGCGTCGCGATCTTCACGCGCAACGGTCACGCCGCGCGCGAATTCGCCGCGCGCGTCAATGTCGGCATGGTCGGCATCAACGTGCCGATCCCGGTGCCGGTCGCTTATCACAGCTTTGGCGGCTGGAAGCGGTCGGCGTTTGGCGACACCAACCAACACGGCATGGAAGGCGTGAAGTTCTGGACCAAGGTCAAGACGATCACCCAGCGCTGGCCCGACGGTTCGCCCGACGGGGGCAACGCCTTCGTTATCCCGACGATGGGCTGACGCCGCCTTGCTCCGGCGGCTGCTCCTGCCTTTTTTGATTCTGTTGCTGCTGCCGGTTCCGGCGGCGGCGCAGAAGATGATCGCGCTGTCGTTCGACGATGTGCCGCGCGGTCGCGGCGCCTTCTTCACACCCGACGAGCGGACGAAGCGGATCATCGCCGGACTGCAGAAAGCGAAAGCGCCGCAGGCAGTCTTCTTCGTCAATCCCTGCCGTATCGGGACGGGTGACGGCATCGGCGGAGCCGAGCGGATCGCGGCCTATGTCGCCGCAGGCCATGTCGTCGCCAACCACAGCTGCACGCACCCGCATCTGAACGCGACCACGGCAGAGGCCTATCTCGCCGATATCGATGCGGCCGAGGACTGGCTGAAGAAACAGCGCGGCCATCGTCCGTGGTTCCGCTTTCCCTTCCTCGACGAAGGTGGGCGCGATAAGGCGAAGCGCGACGCCGTGCGCGCGGGGTTGGCTACGCGCGGGCTTCGCAACGGCTATGTCACCGCCGAAAGCTCGGACTGGCGGCTCGAAGCGCTCGCCGCCGATGCTGTGCGCGAAGGGAAGACGGTCGATCGCAAGGCGCTCGGCGAGCTTTACGTCCGCTGGCATGTCGAGGCGGCCGACTTTGCCGACATGGTGATGCAAAAGGCGACCGGCCGCCAGCCGGTGCAGATGATGCTGCTCCACGAAACCGACCTTGCCGCGCTTCACATCGCCGATCTGGTTCGCGCGCTGCGCCGGGCCGGCTGGACGATCGTCAGCGCCGACGCCGCCTATGGCGACCCGATCGGCACCGCGATGCCCGACACGCCCGCGGCGAACGGCACGCTGACCGAAGCGCTCGCATGGGAGCGTGGGCTGCCCGCGCCGCGTTGGTATCGCTATAACGAGGACGCGCCCGCGACTGCCGAATTTCGCGCCAAGGTGCTGCGCGAAGGGGCAGGCGAATGAAACCGTCCCGCCCACGGCGCATTTTCCTTCCCGAAGGAGATGCGAAATGACCCGCCTGATGCTCCCCGCCGCCCTGCTGCTGCTCGCCGCGTGCAGCGGCAGCGACGACCGGACCGAGCCCGAGGACACGGCCACGATTTCACCGCTTGAGAAGGTCGAGCGCCCCGCGCCCCCGGAAGCGGCCAAAACGACGCTGGATGCCGACTTGCCCGAAGCTGCTGACGCAGCGCCCCTTAAGCCCGAAACCGGCGGTACCATCGCCGATGGCAAGACCATCCCCGCCGCTATCCGCGGCCGCTGGGCGCTGAAGGCGGCCGACTGCACCGCCCGGAAAGGCACCGACCTCACGGCGCTGACGATCGATGCCACCAATCTTCGCTTTTACGAATCGCATGGCGAACTCGCGCGCGTCCTCGAGAGCGATGCACAGCATGTCGTCGCCGATTACAGGTTCAGCGGCGAAGGCATCGAATGGGATCGCCGGATGCAGCTCACCCTCGCTGACGGAGGCAAGGCGCTTGTCCGCCGCGACTCCGGCGAGGGTGCCGCTGCGGGCGCGATGCGCTATACGCGCTGCGCCGGATAACGGTTTTTGAAAGGGAGACTCACGATGGACATTCGCCTGCTTGCATTTGCCGCTGCTTTGCCGCTCGCCGCCTGCTCGACCAGCGAGACGCCCGTCGACTCGACCCCGCCGCCACCCGCCGAAATGACCTGCAAGGCCGATGCGGCGCAGTCCTACGTCGGCCAGACCGCAACGCCCGACCTGGGCGGAGCGATCGTCAAGGCGACCGGTGCGCGCACCTTGCGCTGGGGGCCGCCGCGTTCGGCGATGACGATGGACTACCGTGCCGACCGGGTGAACGTCATGTACGACGACGCCTACAAGATCACGCAGGTCACCTGTGGCTGATTCCAGCCGCCGCAATCACAGCTCGGCGTCCCCGTTCGAACCCGTCTACGGCTACAGCCGCGCGGTTCGGGTAGGGAGCCGCATCGACGTCGCGGGCTGCGCGCCGATCGAGGCCGACGGGACGTCGACCGTCGGCGATGCGGGGGTACAGGCGGCGCGCTGCCTGACGATCATCGCCGAGGCGCTTTCCGCCCTCGGCGGCTCGCCCGCCGACGTTGTGCGTACGCGCATGTATATCACCGACCCCGCCGACGCCGATCTCGTCGGCCGCGCGCATGGCGCGATGTTCGGCGACATTCGCCCGGCGTCGACGATGCTCGTCATTCCGGCGCTGATCCGCCCCGAGTGGAAAGTGGAAATCGAAGCCGAAGCGATCGTTGGAAACGGCGGATGAAGTCCCGCACAGCTCTTGTCGCGGTGGCCGCCTCCGCCTTGTTGGCCGCTCCTGCGGTCGCGAGCGACCTCAAGGGCCCCGCCCGCTTTTGCGGCTATTCGCCCATCATCGACCTGCTGCCCGGCGAACGGGTGGAAACGTTGAGCGGCGGAATCCACGGGGGGACATTTCGCTGGACCGGTGATTTTGGCTCACTGAACGTGAGCGGTATCGGCTGGGCGGGCGAGCCCAAAGGGGGAGTCGCGCTGGGAAAAAACGCAAAGGGGCATGTCCGCTTCAAGCAGCGACGGGTCGATGGCGAATATATGGTGGCGATCTGGAACGGCGCGCATGCGGCGGCTTATTTCTCCTCCAACAAGCCGATCACTGAACCGCAGTTGGCGGCGATCGACCGGGTCGACCTGTTCGAGGAAGGACAGACGCCCGAAGGCTGTAATTTGAGAACCATTTTTTCTTGGGAATGATGATGACCGACCAATTCCAGCTTACCGATGATCAACTCGCCATCCAGGATATGGCGCGCAAATTCACCGCCGACGCGATCACGCCGCACGCCGCCGAATGGGACGAGAAGCACATTTTCCCGCGCGAGACGATCAAGGCGGCCGCCGAACTCGGCTTCGCGTCGATCTATGTGTCCGAGGAATCGGGCGGGATCGGGCTCGGGCGGCTTGAATCGGCGTTGATCATGGAGGCCATGGCCTATGGCTGCCCCGCGACATCATCTTTCATCTCGATCCACAATATGGCGAGCTGGATGATCGACGCGTTCGGGGGCGCCGAGGTAAAGGCGAAGTTCCTGCCCGGCCTCGTCACGATGGACAAGATCGCCAGCTATTGCCTGACCGAACCGGGCAGCGGCTCCGACGCCGCGGCGCTCAAGACCACGGCAAAGCTGGAGGGCGACCATTATGTCGTCAACGGCACCAAGCAGTTCATCTCGGGTGCCGGGGTCAACGATATCTATGTCACAATGGTCCGCACCGGCGGGCCGGGGCCGAAAGGGATCAGCTGCCTTGTCATCGACAAGGAGATGGAGGGGGTGAGCTTCGGCGCCAAGGAGCGCAAGCTCGGCTGGAACGCATCCCCCACCGCGCAGGTGATCTTCGACAATGTGAAGGTGCCGGTCGAAAACCGCGTCGGCGCCGAGGGTGATGGTTTCCGCTTCGCGATGGCGGGACTCGACGGCGGCCGCCTCAACATCGGCGCCTGTTCCTTGGGCGGCGCACAGCGCTGCCTCGACGAAGCGATCGCCTACACCAAGGACCGTCAGCAGTTCGGCCAGCCGATCGCCGATTTCCAGAACACCCAGTTCATGCTCGCCGACATGGCGACCGACCTCGAAGCTGCACGCGCTTTGCTTTACATGGCCGCCGCGAAAGTTACCGCGAACGCGCCCGACAAGTCGCGCTTCTCGGCGATGGCAAAGCGGCTCGCGACCGACAATGGCAGCAAGATCGTCAACGACGCGCTCCAGCTCTTTGGTGGCTATGGCTATCTCAAGGATTATCCGATCGAGCGTTTCTGGCGCGATCTGCGCGTCCATTCGATCCTCGAAGGCACCAATCAGGTGATGCGGATGATCGTCGGAAGGGACCTGCTGCGCCAATGACCGAAGATGTTTTGATCTCGACCGACGGCCGCATCGGCCGCCTGTCGCTCAATCGCCCGAAGGCGATCCACGCGCTCAACCTGTCGATGTGTCGGGCGATGATAGACGCGCTCGTCAAATGGCAGGGTGACGACGCGGTCGAGGCGGTGATCATCGACCATAGCGAGGGCCGCGGCTTCTGCGCCGGCGGCGACATTCGTATGCTTGCGGAAAGCGGCGCGAAGGACGGCAAGGAGGCGCGGCTCTTCTTCCACACCGAATATCGTCTCAACCACTTGCTCTTCACTTATCCCAAGCCCGTCGTGGCTTTCATGGACGGCATCACCATGGGGGGCGGGGTGGGCATTTCGCAGCCTGCGAAATATCGCGTCGCGACCGAACACACGCGCTTTGCGATGCCCGAAACCGGGATCGGCCTGTTCCCTGATGTCGGCGGCGGCTGGTACCTGCCGCGCCTCGAAGGGCGCGTCGGCGCCTATCTCGCGCTCACCGGTGCGCGGCTGGACGGCGCGGATTGCCTCGCGCTCGGCCTTGCCACCCACTATCTCCCGTCCGAAAAACTCGCCGAGGCGAAAGAGCGCATTGCCGCGCACCCCGACCGGATCGGCGGTATCCTGGGTGACCTCTCGGTCACGGCACCGCCCGCGGCGATCACCCAGCATCTCGAGCGGATCAACCGCCTGTTCGCAAGCGACACCTATGAGGACATTCTCGCCGCGCTCGAGGCCGACGGCGGCGAATGGGCCGAAAAGGAACTGGCGACGCTCCATGCCAAGTCGCCCCAGACGTGCAAGGTCGCGCTCCGCCAGCTCAGGGAAGGCGGCGAGATGCACGACTTCGCGAGCCAGATGACGCAGGAATATGCGATCGGCAGCCGCGTCGTCGCGATGCACGACTTCCTCGAAGGCGTTCGCGCGCTGATCGTCGACAAGGACAATAGTCCCAAGTGGGATCCGCCGACCGCCGAAGCTGTCACCGACGACTGGATCGACGCGATCTTCGCGCCGCTTCCCGACAATGAGAAATGGACGCCGCTATGACCTACGAAACCCTCCTCGTCGAAACGCGCGGCGCCGTTACCTTGGTAACGCTTAACCGCCCGCAGGCACTGAATGCGCTGAACTCGGGTGTGCTCGACGACCTGATCGCAGCCTTTGCCGCGTATGAAGCCGACGACAGCCAGCGCTGCGCCGTCCTCACCGGTTCGGGTGACAAGGCCTTCGCCGCCGGCGCCGACATCAAGGAAATGGCCGACAAGCCGGCGTCCGATTTCTACCTCGAAGATTTCTTCTCGAAATGGACGAGCGACTTTGTGAAAAAAGTCCGCAAGCCGTGGATTGCTGCGGTCAACGGCTTTGCGCTCGGGGGCGGTTGCGAGCTTGCGATGATGGCCGATTTCATCATCGCGTCGGACAAGGCGAAGTTCGGCCAGCCCGAAATCAAGCTCGGCGTCGCGCCCGGCATGGGCGGATCGCAGCGGCTGACGCGCGCGATCGGCAAGGCCAAGGCGATGGAAATGTGCCTCACCGGCCGGATGATGGACGCCGCCGAAGCCGAACGTTCGGGTCTCGTCGCACGCGTCGTCCCGCATGAAAGCCTCGTCGACGAAGCGGTGAAGACCGCCGCGCTCATCGCATCGATGCCGCCGATGGCCGCGATGGTGAACAAGGACATGGTCAACGCCGCGTTCGAAACGACGCTCGATCAAGGGCTGATCTACGAACGCCGCCTGTTCCAGATTCTCGCCGCGACGGAGGACAAGGCCGAAGGCATGGCCGCCTTCATCGAAAAGCGCGAAGGCCAATGGAAAGGGCGCTGATCGTCGGCCTTGGTCTGTTTGGCTTTGGACTTTTGTTCTGCTGGATGGCGTTTCTCGGTTGGCGCCATCGCGACGAAGAACAGATCAGCCTGTTGGAGGCGGGAATATTGAAGGTAACGGGTGAGGAACCTCTTCCGTTGACACGGCTCGACTGGTGGCTCCGGCGTTTCCAGCTCGTCATGATGACAATCTTCGGTCCGTTAATGGCCTTTCTCGGCGGGTACGGACTTCTTTCGGAACTGGATATATTATGAAAATCGCCTTCATCGGACTCGGCAATATGGGCGGCGGCATGGCCGCCAATCTCGCCAACGCCGGCCATGAGGTCCGGGCTTTCGACCTCAGCGAAGAGGCGCTTGCGCGCGCCGTCGAGGCTGGCTGCAAGCGGGCCGCATCGGCGGTCGAAGCCGTCACCGGCGCCGAAGCTGTAGTCACCATGCTCCCCGCGGGCAAGCATGTCGCAGCGGTGTATCAGGACGCGGTTTTCCCGCACGCCGCCGATGGAACCCTGCTGCTCGATTGCTCGACCATCGACGTCGCAACGGCGCGGAGTAACATCGAAGCCGCCGCGAATGCGGGTCTCGTAGCCGTCGACGCGCCGGTGTCGGGCGGCATCGCCGCCGCCAATGCCGGCACTTTGACCTTCATGGTCGGCGGCACCGACGCGGGCTTCGCGCGCGCCGAACCGATCCTTGCGAAGATGGGCAAGGCCGTGATCCACGCCGGCGACGCGGGCGCGGGGCAGGGCGCAAAGATCTGCAACAATATGCTCCTCGGTGCCTCGATGGTCGCGACGTGCGAGACGCTCGCGCTCGCGCAGAAGCTCGGGCTCGACCCGCAGAAATTCTTCGACATCGCCAGTGTGTCGTCAGGGCAATGCTGGTCGCTGACCAGCTATACGCCGCTCCCCGGCGTCGGGCCGTCGACGCCCGCCGACAATGATTACAAGGGCGGGTTCGCCGCGGCGCTGATGCTCAAAGATCTCCGTCTCGCAATGGAGGCCGCGGCAAGCGTCGATGCCGACGTCCCGATGGGATCAAAAGCGCGCGAACTCTACGAAGCCTTTGTCGAGGCCGACAAGGACGGCCGCGACTTTTCGGCGATCATCAAGACGCTTCAGTAAAAGTCGGCGGTCTCGCCGCCGTCGCGGCGTTCGGTCCGGTGCACCTGCGTCGGCGCCTTGCGCTGCCCGGTGCGCACTTCCAGCCGCCCGTCGACCCGCCGCACCTCGGCGGGCGCCAATATCCGTGCCCTCGCCACGGCGACGGCGGTCACCTGCGGCGCCGCGACAGGGGCGGCAGCCGGCGCGCTGCCGGTCAGCAGGAGGACGGCGAGGGCGAACATGGCGTTCATGCTCTGCCGTAACGGCAGGTCTTGCCAGCGCTTTAACCCTGAATCGCAAGTTTCCGGTCGCACCTGCGGCGCCCGCGGGGCAAAAGAAAGGCCGCCTGCCCCGCGCCGGGACAGACGGCCTGATCTTCGTAAGCGGGGAAGGGCCTAGAAGCCCGACTTCGCCTCCGCCTTTTCCTTCAGCAGCGGCGCGACCGCAAACCCATGTTTCTCCAGCGCCGCGACGATCTTGTCGGTGCCTTCCAGCCCCGCCCAGAACATCGGGCCGCCGCGATAGACCGGCCAGCCATAGCCATAGATCCACACGACATCGATATCCGACGCGCGCTGCGCCTTGCCTTCGGACAGGATCAGCGCGCCTTCATTGACCATCGGATAGAGCGTGCGTTCGATGATTTCCTGATCGCTGATCTCACGCTTCGCCTTGTTCGACCGCTGGCGGAAATCCTCGATGATTTCGGCGACTTCGGCGCTGGGCGACGGATTGCGCTTTTCGTCATAGTCGTAAAAGCCCTTGCCAGTCTTCTGTCCCCAGCGGCCCACCGCGGCGAGCGCGTCGCGGATGCTTTCGATCCGCGTCGGGTCGCGGTGCCAGCCGATATCGACGCCGGCAAGGTCGCTCATCTGGAATGGCCCCATCGGCATACCGAATTCGACATGGACCTTGTCGATCTGCTGCGGCGTCGCGCCTTCCATCAACAGGTTCATCGCCTCGACCTGTCGCGGCTTGAGCATGCGGTTGCCGATGAAGCCGTCGCACACGCCTGCGACCACCGCGACCTTGCCGATCTTCTTGCCGATCGCCATCGCGGTCGCCAGCGCATCGGGTGCGGTCTTGTCGCCGCGCACGACCTCGAGCAGCTTCATGACATTGGCGGGCGAGAAGAAGTGCATGCCGAGCACGTCGCCGGGGCGGCTCGTCGCGGTCGCGATCTCGTCGATGTCGAGATAGGAGGTGTTCGACGCGAGGATCGCGCCGGGCTTGGCGATCTTGTCGAGCTTGCCGAAAATGTCCTTCTTGACGTCCATATTCTCGTAGACCGCCTCGATGATCAGGTCGCAGTCGGCCAGATCGTCGAGATTGAGCGTCGGGGTCAATATGCCCATCATCTGCTCGACCTGTTCGGGCTTGAAGCGGCCTTTCGCAGCGCTCGCTTCATAATTCTTGCGGATCACGCCGGTGCCGCGGTCGAGCGCTTCCTGCTGCATCTCAACGATCGTGACGGGGATGCCCTTCTGGAGGAAGTTCATGCTGATCCCGCCGCCCATCGTGCCGGCGCCGATCACGCCGACCTTCTTGATGTCGCGGAGCTGGGTGTCTTTGGGCAGGCCGTCGATCTTCGCGGCCTGACGCTCGGCGAAGAAGATGTGGCGTTGCGCCGCCGACTGGGTGCCGAACATCAGCTTCATGAACTGCTCGCGCTCGAACGCCAAACCCTCCTCGAAGGGCAGACGCGTCGCGGCTTCGACGCAGGCGAGGTTGGCGTAGGGCGCCTCGAAACCGCGCCAGCGCTTGGCGTTCGCGGTCTTGAGCTGCTCGATCACCGCGACGTCGCCGAACACCGGGCGCTCACGCGTCGGGCGCGGGCCGTCGGCGATCTTCGCGCGCGCAAAGGCGATCGCATCGGCGGCCAGGCTGTCTTCACCCGCGAGTTCGTCGACAAGACCGAGTTCCTTCGCCTTCGAAGCGGGCAGCGGATCGCCGGTCGAGGTCATCGCCGCCGCGGCTTCGACGCCGACAACGCGCGGCAGGCGCTGCGTGCCGCCCGCGCCGGGGAGCAGGCCGAGTTTGACTTCGGGCACGCCAAGCTTCGCCGACGGCACCGCGATGCGATAATGACAGACAAGCGCGGTTTCGAGACCGCCGCCGAGCGCCGTGCCATGGATCGCGGCGACGACCGGCTTCGACGCGGCTTCGATGCTGTTGAGCACCGCGTTGAAATCGGGACCGCGCGGCGGCTTGCCGAATTCGCTGATGTCGGCGCCCGCGATGAAGGTCGCGCCGGCGCAGCGCAGCACGATCGCCTTGACGCTATCGTCAGCGAGTGCGGTCGCGAAATGGTCCTCCAGCCCCTGGCGGACGTGCCAGCTGAGCGCGTTGACCGGCGGGTTGCTGACGATGATGACGGCGACGTCGCCGTCTTTCTCCAGCGTAACGGAAACGGGGGTTTCTTCGGACATGGGAGACTCCTTGGTTTGAATATCAGTCGTCGATCGCGGCGTGGACCAACGTCTTGACCTCGCGCCGCACGGGATAGGTGGATGAGGGCATGAGCTGGGTCATGAAGACCATGCAAATCTCTTCGACCGGATCGACGAAGAAACCGGTTGAGAACATGCCGCCCCAATAGAAATCGCCGACAGAGCCGGGGATGCCTGCGCGCGCCGGGTCGAGCGTGACCGCGAAGCCAAGGCCGAAGCCGATCCCGGCATTCTCGTCCTCGGAAAAAATCCCGACGCTATGCTGCGTCAGGTCGCCGCCGCCCACCAGATGGTTCGACGTCATCAGGTCGAGCGTCTTGCGGCTGACGATCCGCACATCGTCGAGCTTGCCGCCGCCGAGCAGCATCAGACAGAAACGGTGATAATCGTGGAGCGTCGAGGCGAGCCCGCCGCCGCCCGAATGCAGCGTGCGGTCCTTCGCCCAGCGGCTCTTGTCGCCGCTGTCGAAACCCTTCTTCTTCTCTTTGGGGTCGAAGGCATAGGCATCGGCCAGCCGGTGCTGCTGATCGGCGGGAACCTTGAAGCCGGTGTCGACCATGCCGAGCGGACCGAAGATACGCTCCTGCAACACCTCGCCAAACGGCTTGCCCTCGATCCGCTCGATCACCGCGCCGAGCACGTCGGTCGCCATCGAATAATTCCAGTGCGCACCGGGATCGAACTGCAGCGGGATTTTCGCGAGGCCCGCGATGAAGCTGTCCATATTATAATCGGCGTCGAAATCGTCGATCTTTGCCTTGCGATACGCGGCGTCGACCGGCGTGCGCTCCTGAAAGCCATAGGTCAGCCCCGCGGTATGGCGCAGCAGATCGACCATGCGGATCGGCTGCGCGGGCGGGCGCGTAACAAAGGGGATATTGCCGCCGCCCGCGACGAAAACGCCGGTCTCGCGAAATTCGGGGCAGAATTTCACCAGCGGGTCCGACAGCGCGACTTTGCCCTCCTCGACCAGCATCATGAAGGCGATGCTCGTGATCGGCTTGGTCATGCTCGCGATGCGGAAGATCGCGTCCTCTTTCAGTGCTTCGCCCGGCCGCGCCTCGCCGATGCACGACAGATGCGCGATCTCGCCGCGCCGCGATACCAAAGTTGCGGCATGCGGCAGGCGGCCGGCGTCGACATATTTGGCCGCGAGGAAGGCCGGGATGCGGTTCAGCCGTGCCGTATCGAAGCCGTGTCTCACGAGACGCGGACGCCTTCGAGCGTCGCGGCCGACTCGGCGAGCAGTGCGGGGTCAATGGCGAGGTCGCTTGCGGCGGCATTGTCATGCACCTGGCTCGCGCGGCTCGCGCCGACGATGACGCTCGACATCCCGGGCTGCGCGAGCAGCCACGCGACCGCGAGCTGCGCCATGCTGCATCCCGCCTTCTCGGCGATCGGGCGCAGCTTCTGCACCGCCTCCAACACCGATTCGGCGAGGTAGCGTTCCATGAAATGCTGGTCCTCGCTCGTCGCGCGGCTGCCCGCGGGCGGCGGCGCACCGGGAAGATATTTGCCGCTGAGCACTCCCATCGCGAGCGGCGACCAGACGATCTGGCCGATGCCGTTCGCGATGCTGAGCGGGATCACCCCGGCTTCGGGACGGCGGTAGAGCAGGCTGTACTGCGGCTGGCTCGACACGAATTTGACGTTCGGCGGCGAGAGCGCCAGCGCCGCGGCGATCTGGTCGGGCGACCATTCGGAAAAGCCGATCGCGCGCGCCTTGCCGCTGCGCACGACCTCGCTCAGCGCCGCCATCGTCTCCTCGATCGGCGTCTCAGGGTCGTAACGGTGGCACTGGTAGAGGTCGACATAGTCGGTCTGGAGCCGCGCCAGGCTGGCGTCGATCTGCTTTTCGATCTGCGCGCGGCTCAGCCCCTTGTCGCTGTCCGACATCGGAAAAAAGACCTTCGTCGCGAGGATATAGCTATCGCGCGCGCGGTCTTTGAGCGCGCGCCCGAGAAATTCCTCGGCCGCGCCACGGCCATAGACATTGGCGGTATCGATGAAATTGATCCCGACGTCGAACGCGGCGTCGAGACATTCGCGCCCAGCGCTGTCGTTGACCCCCACCCCGTAAGTGAGCCAGCTGCCGAGGCAGATTTCGGAAACTTTGATGCCGCTGTCGCCAAGGTCACGATATTGCATGGGTCAGCCTTTCGTCAGTGCGAGGTCTGGCCGAGCAGCTGGCGCGTCACCGGGTGCGAGCTGGTGAGCCCGCCATCGACCGCGATCGCCTGGCCATTGATATAGCTTGCCTGGTCGCTTGCGAGGAAAAGCGCAACATTGGCGAGTTCCTCGGGCTGTGCGGCGCGGCGAAGCGGATTCAATTGCCCCAGCTTGTGGGTGACCTCCTTGGCCTTGGCATAATCGAAGGTCGGCTTGGTCATTCCCGTCTCGGTGAGGCCGGGGCAGACCGCATTGACGCGCACGCCGCTCGTCGACAGCTGCTGCGCCGCGACCTTGGCAAGGTTGATCACGCCCGCCTTCGATGCCGAATAGGCGCCGGGGCCCGCGCCCGAGTTCAAACCCGCGACGCTCGCGGTCAGCACGATCGCGCCGCCGCGGCCCTGATCGACCATCGCCTTGCCGGCATGCTTCACCATCAGCGCGGGGCCGATCAGATTGACGCGCAAAGTCTCGGCCCAGGCTTCCGGGTCGAAATCGAAGATGCCGCCCATGTCGCCGATGATCCCGGCATTGGCAAAGGCAACGTCTAGCGCGCCATAGGTGTCCTTGGCGGTCGCAACGAGCTTGGCGACATCGGCTTCGACGCCCGCATCGATTTCAAGCGCGACGGCCTCGCCTCCGGCGTCCTTCACCAGCTGCGCCGTTTCGTGCACTGCCGTCGTCTTGTCGCCGATGACGAGTTTCGCGCCCTCGGCGGCGAAGCGCAGCGCGCTCGCGCGGCCGATGCCGCTGCCCGCGCCCGTGATGATCGCAACCTTGCCGTCCAATGCGCCCATCATGCGCCTCCCGAAATTGTGGCTCCGCCATCACACACGATGGTCTGGCCGGTGGTGAAAGCCCCCGCCTTGCTGGCGAGGAAGACCGCGGCGCCCGCGATCTCGTGCGGCTCGCCGATGCGCTTCAGGGTGGAAGCCGCGGTCGACCGTTTGAGGTTCTCGGGATTTTCCCACAGCGCGCGCGCCATGTCGGTGCGCACCAGTCCCGGCGCGATGCAGTTGACGCGCACGCCGCGCGGTCCGAATTCGACCGAGAAATTGCGCGCGACCTGCATGTCGGCGGCCTTCGAGATGCCGTAGGCGCCGATGATCGGCGACCCCTTGAGTCCGCCGATCGAACTGATGATCGTGATCGATCCTTCGCCGCGCTCGAGCATTTCGGGCGCAACCATCGTGATCAGCCAGTGGTTGGACAGAATATTATTGTCCATGATCTTGCGGAACTGGTCGTCGCTGATCCCGAGGCCGGGACCGTAATAGGGGTTCGACGCGGCGTTGCAGACGAGCGCGGTGATCTTGCCGAACGATCCGCGCGTCTCGTCGACGAGGTGCTGGAGATTGTCTTTCGACGAGATGTTCGCGGCGACCGAAATCGCGGTGCCTTCGCCGAACCGCGCGTTGATCTCGGCCGCGGTGGCGTCGCACGCATCCTGCTTGCGGCTCGAAATCACGACCTTCGCGCCCTGTTCGGCCATTGCTTCCGCCGTAGCCTTGCCGATGCCGCGCGACGATCCGGTGATCAGCGCAACCTGGCCGGTCATGTCGAACAGGCTCATGCGCCGGCCTTTCGTGCAAAGCCCCACGCCTTTTCGGCGAGCGGACGGACGCGTTCAGACATGTCCTTGGCGTGCTGCGACGAGGCGGTGCCGTCGATAACGCGCTTCTTGATGCCCTGTAAAATCCCGGCGAGGCGGAAGAAATTATAAGCGAAATACCAGTTCATGTCGGGCACGCCGTCGCGGCCCGTGGCAGCGCAATAACGCTCGACCATCTCGTCGAGCTCGGGAATGCCGAGCGCCTTGCGGTCGAGGTCCATTACCCCCGAACGCCCGCCATTTTCTGTCACCCACGCCATCGCCACATAAGTAAAATCGGCGAGCGGATCGCCGAGCGTCGACAATTCCCAGTCGAGTACTGCGAGCACCTCGGGCCGGTCCTTGGCATAAATCATATTGTCGATGCGGTAATCGCCATGGACGACGCTGGTGCGCGTCTGTTCGGGCAGGCTCGCGGGAAGGAAAGCGATCAGCTGTTCCATCTCGTCCATCGTCTCGGTTTCGGCGAGGCGATATTGCTTGGTCCACCGGTCGACCTGGCGGCCGAAATAATTGCCGGGTTTGCCAAAATCGGACAGGCCTGCTGCCTCGACGTCTACCGCGTGCAGCGCGGCGAGCGTGTCGATCATGGCTTCATAGGTCGCGCGGCGGTTCTCGGGGGTCGAGCCGGGCATCGCGCCGTCCCAGATCGTCTGGCCGTCGACCATGGACATGACATAGAACCAGCTGCCCACGACGTCGTCGTCGGTGCAGAGGCCATATTGGCGCGCGACGGGGAAGCCCATCTTATGGAGCCCCGCCTGCACCTTATATTCGCGGTCGACTGCATGCGCCGAAGGAAGCAGCGGACCGAAGGGTTTGCGGCGCAGCACATAATTGCCCGACGCCGCGCCGATCTTGTAGGTCGGGTTCGACTGGCCGCCGGCGAATCTATGCTGGGTCAGCGGGCCTTCGAACCCTTCGACATTCGCGTCCATCCACGCCGTCAGCTTCGCCTCGTCGAGCACATCGGCGCCCTCGGGCGCAACGGTGCCGCTGAAGGCTTTCTGGGCGTCGAGCGTCACTGGTCGAAAACGATCACCGACCGTGCGGCGTCGCCCTTCCTCATCTTGTCGAACCCTTCGTTGACCTGGGCGAGCGGGATCGTCTCGGCGACGATGCTGTCGAGGTCGAGCAGCCCGCGCAGGTAGAAATCGACGAGCCGCGGGATGTCGACCGGGAAGCGGTTGCCGCCCATGATCGCGCCCTGCAATTTCTTGCCCGAGAGCAGGTCCATCGCGCTGAGCCCGACCTTTTCGCTCAGCGGCATCATGCCGAGGATCGTCGCGGTACCGCCGCGACGGAGCGAGGCGACCGCGAGGCTCGCCGAAGCCGGGCGACCCACGGCCTCGATCGCATGGTCGACGCCGCCCCTGCTGATCTCGAGGATCTGTTTGGCGGCATCGTCGGCGAGCGCATCGACCACATCGGTCGCGCCGAGCTTCATCGCCAGCGCGCGTTTTTCGGGAACCGGGTCGGCGGCGATGATCCGCCCCGCGCCCGCGATCTTCGCGGCGTTGATCGTCGCGAGCCCCACGCCGCCGCAACCGACGACGGCGACGGTCTCACCCGGGGTCACCTTGCACGCGTTGAAGATCGTGCCCGCGCCTGTCGTCACCGCGCAGCCGATGACGGCGGCCCGGTCGAGCGGCATGTCGGGATCGATCGCGACGCACGCATGCTCGTGGACGATCATCGTTTCGGCAAAGGCGCTGAGGTTCAGCATCTGGTTGACCGGCGACCCGTCGGGACGCGTGATGCGCGGTGCCGATCCGGCGGCACGGCGCGTGTCGCCGCCCATGCACAGCGACATGCGCCCGGTGACGCAGAACTCGCAATGGCCGCAAAAGGCCGACAGGCAGGTGACGACCGCGTCGCCGACCTTGACCGTGCGCACTTCGCTGCCGACCGCCTCGACGATACCCGCGGCTTCATGTCCGGGGATCGCGGGGAGGGGGTGCGGATAGGCGCCGTCGATGAAATGCAGGTCCGAATGGCAAAGCCCGCAGGCGGCGGTGCGGATGCGCACCTCGTGCGGGCCGCAGTCGGCGATCACGACATCCTCGATCGACAGCGGCTTCCCCGGTTCGATCAGAATCGCGGCTTTGGTCCTGTCTCTTATACACATCTGACGCTGCCGACGAAGCTAGAAGTGT
>CAUUIU010000027.1:0-16026 GCA_963545025.1 uncultured Sphingopyxis sp.
GCTTCGTCGGCAGCGTCAGATGTGTATAAGAGACAGGTGCGAGCGCGTCGGTGTAATCCTGTTCGGCGACTGCCTGCATCTTGGCGAGCGGTGCGAGCCGTCGCGCGCGCTCGTCGGCTGCCGTCGCGCTGGCGCGGGCGCTGGCAAGGTTGGCGGCCGCCTGATCGACCCCGGCCTGATAAAGGCTCGCGTCGATCTGATAGAGCGGCTGGCCGGCGCGGACAAAGCCGCCCTCGGCGAACAGGCGGCGGCGGATCAGCCCGTTCACCTGCGGCCGGACCTCGCTCGTCTCGAAGGCGACGGTCCGCCCGCCAAGCTCGGTGGTAACGGGCACAGCCTGCTGCCGAACCTCGACATAGCCGACCTCGGGCGCGCCGCGGCCGCCCTTTTCCTCTTCGGCTGTGCAGGCGCCGAGCGACAGGGCGATGACGCACAGGGCTCCGGCGAGGAGCGGCGGCTTGGTCTTCATCATTCGAAAATCCGTCGGGTAAAGCCGGTCGGCGGGGGAGTTCGGCGCTATTCAACCTATTGCAATGCACCATGCAAGCGCTTTCAGGCAGTTGCGACAAAGTGCGACAATTTCGTTGCGTTTCGGGCCCTTTAGGAAAAGCGACGGCATGTTACTGCGCCATTGACACCGGTTACCATTGCCGCTAGCCCGGCGCCCTGCCATAAAACAGCCAGCGAGGATGCCTTTCATGTTTGCGAAGACCTATCACGCCACCCATCCCGACATGATGGAATGCGTCGACAATGACGCGCTGCGCGACCGTTATCTGGTCGAAGGCATGTTCGCGGATGGCCAGATCAACCTCAACTATTCGCACAACGAGCGCTTCGTCATCGGCGGCGCGGTGCCGAAGGGCGGGGCGCTCAAGCTGCCCGATCAGACCGTCCCGGCGTCGGCGGCGGGACACCCCTTCCTCGAACGTCGCGAAATGGCGGCTGTGAACATCGGCACTGCCGGTGCGATTACGGTCGACGGCCAGCGCTTCGACATGAAGAACAAGGAATGTCTCTACATTCCGATGGGGTCGAAGGAGGTGGCTTTCGAAGGCGACGGCGCGCGCTTCTATCTGGCCTCACTCCCAGCGCACAAGGTGTGCCCGATCAAGCATATCACGCTCGACCAGGCGAACCCGCTGGCACGCGGCGACCTCGCCAATTCGAACCAGCGCACGATCTATCAGCTCGTGATCCCCGGCGTGTGCGAAAGCGCGCAGCTGCTGCTGGGCCTCACCGTGCTCGAGGAAGGCAGCGTCTGGAACACGATGCCCCCGCACCTCCACGACCGCCGCAGTGAGATTTACCTCTATTTCGACCTGCCCGAGACGAACGACCGCATCTTCCATTATATGGGCGAACCCGACAGCATGCGGCACATCGTGATCGCGAACGAGGAAGCGGTGATCAGCCCGCCCTGGTCGATCCACATGGGGTCGGGGACGAAAAAATATGCCTTCATCTGGGCGATGGGGGGCGAGAATCTCGACTATACCGACATGAACGTCCTCGACATCTGCCAGCTGAAATAATCCGCCTGTCGTCACCCCGGACTCGATCCGGGGTTCAGACGAGGGCGCGGTGATGGATGCCGGATCAAGTCCGGCATGACGAATGGGTGAGGATAGATCGAATGATGTTCGACCTGACAGGAAAAGTCGCGCTCGTCACCGGTGCCAACACCGGCATCGGGCAGGGGATCGCGGTCGCGCTCGCCGCAGCCGGGGCGGACATCGCCGCCGCGGGTCGCTCGGCGGCCGATGAAACCGTCGGCAAGGTGCGCGGGCTCGACCGGAAGGGCGAAAATTTCGCCGCCGACCTGTCGAGCGTCGGCGCGGTGCAGCCACTCGTCGATGCGGTGCTCGCCGAGTATGGGCGCATCGACATCCTCGTCAACAATGCCGGCATCATCCGCCGCGCCGACGCGGTCGACTTCACCGAAGCCGACTGGGACGCGGTGATGGACACCAACCTCAAGACGTTGTTCTTTCTGTGCCAGGCCGCCGGCCGCCACATGATCGCGCGCGGCAGCGGCAAGATCATCAACATCGCCTCGATGCTGACCTTTCAGGGGGGCATCCGCGTGCCGAGCTATACCGCGTCGAAATCGGGCGTCGGCGGGCTGACCAAGCTGCTCGCGAACGAATGGGCGGCGAAGGGCGTGCAGGTCAATGCGATCGCGCCGGGCTATATCGCGACGAACAACACCGCCGCGCTGCAGGCCGACGAAACGCGCAACCGCCAGATCATGGAGCGCATCCCCGCGGGTCGCTGGGGCGACCCGGCAGACATCGGCGGCGCCGCGGTGTTCCTTGCCTCATCGGCATCGAACTATGTGCAGGGCCATATCCTCGCCGTCGACGGCGGCTGGCTCGCGCGCTAGCATCGTATGATGACCGGCCGTCTTGTCTTTTTCGGCGAACTGCTGATCCGCCTGACCGCGCCGGGCAACGAGCTGCTGATGCAGTCGCCGGCGCTGTCGCTGCACGTTGGCGGCGCCGAGGCGAATGTCGCGATCGGGCTCGCCCATCTCGGCCACGACTGCGCGATGGTCAGCCGGGTGCCCGACAATGCGCTCGGCCGCGGCGCGGTGGCGGCAGTGCGCGGCGCCGGGGTCGATTGCGCCGCGGTCGCGCGCGCGCCGGGCCGCATGGGGCTCTATTTCCTCAGCGTCGGCGCCGGGCTGCGCTCCTCCGAGATCGTCTATGACCGCGCCGGATCGAGCTTCGCCGCGAGCGGCCCCCGGGATTATGACTGGGACGCGCTGCTGGCGGGCGCAGGCCTGCTTCACCTGTCGGGCATCACCCCCGCGCTCGGGCCGCGCTCAGCCGAGGCCGCGCTCGCGGCGGCGCGCGCGGCGAAAAGGCTCGGCGTTCCGATCAGCTTCGACGGCAATTATCGCGCGATGCTATGGGAGGCGTGGGACAGCGATCCGCGCGCGATCCTGACCGAACTGATCGGCATCGCCGACATCCTGTTCGGGAACCACCGCGACCTGTCGCTGGTGCTCGGCAAGGCCTTCAGCGGCGAGGGCGAAGACCGGCGCTGCGAGGCGGCCGAAGCGGGCTTTGCGGCTTTCCCCGACTTAAAGCTGATCGCCTCGACCGCGCGCCATACGCTGACCGCCGATCATCACCGCATCGCGGCGCGTGTCGATCTGCGCGGTGGGGCGTATCAGACGCCCGATATCGATGTGACGGGAATCGTCGATCGCATCGGCGCGGGCGACGCCTTTGCCGCGGGCGTGCTGCATGCGCATCTCGCGGGCGGCGATGCGCGCGCGATGGCGGAAAGTGGCCTTGCGCTCACCGCGCTCAAACATTCGCTGCCCGGCGACGCCAGCCGTTTCGGGCAGGCCGATATCGACGCGTTTCACGGCGGCGGGCTCGACGTCCGGCGCTGACGGGCGGCGGCGATAGCGGCGCCATCCCGCCCCATAGCCGCACAGTTTTCGGCAACACTTGACATCGATGAAGCAATAGGTCAGTCATGTCTGACACCGGTTACCGACTGGTCAATGAAAAGAAAATTATGGGGAGAGGACAGGCTGGTCGCGCTGCGACAGTCTCCCGCCTACTCTCGAATCACCGCTGGCGACCCGATTGGCGCAATTGGTTCGTTGCAAAGAGTAACCGGTGTCATTCTTGCTTTTCTGCGGAATGATCTGGCATGTGGGAGGATCAAATGGCTATTCGGACGAAGCGGGGCGTTTACGCATTGGCGAAACTGGCGGGCGGAGCCTCGCTGGCGGTATTGGCGATGTCGCCTGCCTTCGCACAGGACACGGCCGCGGCCGACGCAGCGGCGCCCGAGGATGACGCGATCATCGTGTCAGGCATCCGCGCCTCGCTCGCGCAAGCCGCCGATATCAAGCGCGAAGCCGATCAGGTGATGGACGTCATCACCGCCGAGGATGTCGGCAAGCTTCCCGATGCCAACGTCGCCGAAGCGCTGCAGCGCGTCACCGGCGTCCAGATCACCCGCGTCTTCGGCGAAGGCCAGTCGGTGTCGGTGCGCGGGCTGCAACAGGTGCGCGTCGAAGTCGATGGCCGCACCCTGCTCGGCTGGTCGGCGCGGCTGTCGCCGCCCGAGAATGACCAGCTCGGCCGCTCGTCGGGTCTGGACTCGGTCCCCTCCAGCCTGTTTGGCCGCCTCGAAGTGCGCAAGTCGCCGCTCGCCAGCAACGCCGAGGGCGGCCTTGGCGGTACGGTCAACCTCGTCACCCCCAAGCCCTTGTCGTTCAAGGAGCCGACGATCTCTGTCCGCGCGCAAGGCGTCTATTCGGAAAATTCGGACAAGTTCGAACCTGCGATCACCGGCTTTGCTACGACCAAATTCGCCGACGGTCGCATCGGCATCATGCTCGCGGGCGAATATCAGAAGCGCACCTCGACGTCGCAGACCTTCGAACGCAACAATTTCCTCAACCGCACCTACACCGGCACGGGCGGCGGCGTGCTGCCGACCCCGGTGCTCCTGCAATATGAGCAGTTCACCGTCGACCGCTCGCGCCTCGGCCTCAACGGCGCGATCCAGTTCGAGGTGACCCCCGAATTCACCGTCACCGCCGACGCGCTCTATTCGAAGCTCAAGACCGGGCGCCGGCAAGACTTCTTCGCCTTCCGTCTGCCGACGGGCAGCAACCCCGTCACCAACCGCGTCGTCGAGGACGGCATGGTCGTCGCGGGCAACGCCAACGGCACTGTCACCACTGCGGGGCAGATCCGCAACGAGCCGACCGAAAGCTTCCTTTATGGCCTCAACGGCAAATATGAGAGCGGCGGGCTGAAGATCGAGGCCGACGGCTATTACAGCAAGGGCACGATCGACCAGACGATCCAGATTATCACGTTGCAGGCGACTGCACTCGTTCCGGGTGCCTTCGACTTCCGCGACCAGACGATCCCGTCGCTGACACTGACCGGGCCGTTCAACCCCACCAACTTTGCGTCCTATAATCCGGCGACCAACGGTGTGCGCAGCAACCGGCTGATCGGCCTGCTCGAGGAATGGACCGGCAAGCTCGACGTCAGCTATGAAACCGCTGGCGGGGTCACGATTTTCGCAGGCGCGCGCTATACCGACCTGCACGCGCAGTCGAACGCCTTCCGCAGCCAGGTCACCCCAACCCGCGCCGAAATCCAGCCCTTCCTCAAAGTCGTCGATACGGGCGATTTCCTCGTCGACATCCCGGGTACCTTCCCGCGCAGCTTCCTCAGCACCGCGCCGACCTTTGACTATGTCTTTACCCGCGCACAAGCGGCCGAGCCCAACCCGAACGCCAACGGCAAGTCGACCCTGCTGCCCAATCTGCAGCGCGACTATGACTTCAGCGAACGCACGCTCGCGGCCTATCTGATGGTGTCGGGCGAGGGCGAGATACTCGGTATACCGTACAAGGCCAATGCAGGCGTGCGTATCGCCTCGACGCGCCTGTCGGTCGACAGCTATGTCAATGTCGGCACAGTCAGCACCCTGCGCAACGACAAGAACCGTTATACCAACATCCTGCCGAGCGCGAACGTCGCGTTCAACGTCACCGACGACTTCCTGATCCGCATCTCGGGGTCGCAGACGATGCAGCGTGCGTCGATCGCCGACCTGGCGCCGTCGACCTTCTTCAACGCGACCAACCTGTCGGTGACCGGCGGCAACGTGAATCTCGAACCGCCGATTTCGACCCAGGCCGACGTCAGCTTCGAATATTATACGGGCAAGAGCTCGCTGATTTCGGGCGCCGTCTTCTACAAGGATGTGAAGAATTTCATCGCGAGCTTCGTGACCACCGGCGTCGATACGACGCTCGACCCGCAGGGCCGCGAACTCACCTTCTCGCGTCCGGAGAATCTCTCGAGCGCGAAGATCAAGGGTTTCGAAATCGGCATCCAGCAGTTCTTCGACTTCCTGCCTTCACCGCTCGACGGCTTCGGCGTGATCGCCAACTACACCTACTCGGATTCGGAAGATGCCGCGGGCTTCCCGCTCGTCGCGGTGTCGAAGAACAGCTACAACCTCGTCGGCCTCTATGAAAAAGGCCCCTTCTCGGCACGCCTGGCGTATAATTACCGCGACGAGGCGGTGTTCGAATTTTCCGAAGGTCGCCCAAGCCTGATCGGCGCGCGCTCGCAGCTCGACGCGCAGGTCGGGCTCGATATCACAAAGAACTTCGCGGTGTCGCTGCAGGCGCAGAATCTGATTCCGAAGAAATCGGCGACAACCGAGTATAGCAATTTCAACCAGACCGCGCTCAACAGCTATTCTTTGTCGGAGCGGCGTTTCTCGGTCGGGTTGCGCGCGAAATTCTAGGAGGTCCCGGCGCATGGCGGCGCCGGTCGCGCGCCGCCATGCAACAGGGTCGCAGGGAGTGAATTGGGTTATGATTTCGGGTGATCGGCGTTTGCGCCTCGTTTCGGTTTTGGCGCTGGGCGCGGCGCTGGCTCTCCCGGTGCAGGCGCAGCCCGCGAAATTGCCCAATATTCTGTCGGACCCGGCGACCGCGGCCGCGAACCCGCTGCCCGATTTTTCCTACGCCGGCTATGGCTTCGGCCTTGCCCCGCTCCCGGCCGACGCGGGCACGGTGATCGACGTGACCAGCCATGGCGCGATCCCCGACGACGGACTCGACGATACCAAGGCGGTGCTGCGCGCGCTCGCCGCAGCCAACGCGGTGAAAGGCAGGGTGACGCTGCGCTTCCCCAAGGGCCGAACGCAGATCACCGAGGTGCTCCGCATTGCGCGCAGCGACATCATTCTCGACGGCGCCGGCAGCGGCAAGGGCGGCAGCGAACTCTGGTTCCCGCGCCCGCTGAAGCTCATCGACCAGAGCCGCGACTATGACGAACTCCGCGATTATCTCGTCCGCGAGAAAAAGCAGCAGGTCGAGCCCGAGCATAATATCGACTATCTGTTCACCGAATATAGCTGGGCGGGGGGCATGATCTTCGTCGCGCCGACGGGCAGCCGACCGGTATCCTACGATGGCAGCAAGGATGTGCGCGACCCGGTGCTGGCGAACGGCGTGCAGGGCAAGCAGTTCGGACGCACGCTGACGGTCGACGATGCTGCCAAGCTCAAGGTCGGCGACGTCGTCCAGCTGCAATGGTTTTCGATCGACGGCCCGAAGAGCAAGATATTGAAGTCGCTTTATGGCGACACCGATCTGCCGATCGGCTCGCATCACTGGACCTCGCCAAACCGGCCCGTCGTCGCGCAGGCGACGCGCGTTGCCGCGATCAAAGGCAAGACGGTGACGCTCGGCGATCCGCTGCTCCACGATGTGCGTACCGACCAGCCCGCGGTGCTTGCCGAATGGAAGCATCTGTCGAACGTCGGCATCCAGAATCTGCGCTTCCAGTTCCCCGACGCGCCGTCCTTCGGCCACCATCTCGAACAGGGCTATAACGGCATCTACATGACCGGCGTGTTCGACGGCTGGATCAAGGATCTCGTCATCGACCAGAGCGACAGCGGCGTGCTGACCGACAATGCCGCCAGCCTGACCATCGCCAATGTCACCACGACCGGTGGGCGCCGCGCGCATTATTCGGTGCACGTCGGCGCGGTGCACAATGTGCTGGTGAAGGATCTGAAAGTCGAAAACCCCGTCATCCATCCGGTCAGCATCAACACACGGTCGACGCGATCGGTTTTCCTGCGCTCGGTCGTCGACGCGCAAGCGATAATCGACCAGCATAGCGGATCGAACCACCAGAATCTGTTCGACCAGATCGTGATGCATATCGATCCCAAACAGGTGAAGGGTCGCTGGCAATATCAGCTGTGGGTCGGCGGCGGGGCGCCTTATTGGAAGCCGGGTCACGGCCTCTACAACACGCTGTGGAACGCGCGGCTGGTCATGCCCGACAGCGTTCCCGCCGACGCCGAGGTCGCGATCACCAGCGGGCTCGAAGGCCCCGGCGAGCGCATCGTCGGCCTGCACGCGAACCGCAAGATCGCGGTCAGCTACAACCCCGCGCCCTATATCGAGGGAAAGGGGCAGGCGGTCGATGCCGCGCCCTCGCTCTATGAGTATCAGCTCGCGCGGCGCCGCCGCTGAGTGTCAGCGCCCCGGCGGCGCGACCGACTGGCGTTCGATGAAGGTCGAAGCGAGGACGGGACTGTCGTCGTCGGCGAGCTTTGCGCCCGGCCCGAGGAAGTCGGCGACGAGCGTGCGCGCGGCGCGCACCCCCATTTCGCGGATCGGCCAGCGCACCGTGCTCAGCGCCGGCCAGATATGCGTCGCGGTCGGCGAATCGTCGAAACCGATGATCGACAGCGCGCCCGGCACGGCGATATCCTTGCCATGCGCGACGCTCATCACGCCGGCGGCCATTTCGTCGTTCGAACAGAAGATTGCGGTCGGCGGTTCGGCGAGCGACAGCAATTTCTCGCCCGCCTCAATCCCCGCGGTATAGCGATAATTGCCCGGCGCATAATGATCGTCGGCCAGCGTCAATCCCGCCTCGGCCAGCGCCTCGCGGAAACCCTTTTCGCGCTCGGCGGCCGAACGGAAGCCCTCGGGACCGCGTACGAAGCCGATGCGGCGATGGCCGAGGCTGACGAGCTTGCCCACCGCTTCCGCTACGACCTCGCGGTCGTTCGACGAGACGCAATGCTTCGCATCGTCGAGCAGCGCCGACCCCACACGCACGTAGCGCACGCCCAGGCTCTCGCAGAGCACGGCGAGATCGTCATTCTCCGAAATCGGCGGCAGCAGCATGGCGCCGATCGGCCGCTGCTTTTCAAGAAAGGTGCGCACATCGTCGAGCATCTTGTCCGACCCGCGGTCGACCGGGCGCACGAGCAGCGCCAGATCGCTGTCCTTGATCGCGTCGAGCACCCCTTGCTGGAAATTGAGCACCGTCTGCGCATTCGGATTGTCGTGAAGCAGCGCGATCAGGAAGTTGCGGCGAAAGGCGAGCGCACGCGCCTGGGGGTTGGGCACGAAGCCCAGCGTCTCGATCGCCCGCTGCACCGCGCCGCGCGTTTTTTCGCTGATGAATTCGGACCGGTTGATGACTCGGCTGACGGTCTTTTTCGAAACTCCGGCGAGCGCCGCCACATCGTTGATCGTCGGCTGCTTGCCCCCCGGCCCGGTCTTCTGTGCCGTCATAATGATGCTTTCCCCTGCAACCATGGTTCGTTCGGGCGAGCCGTCCGGACCCTGTTTGCCTCAACCTTGGTGTGATGGGCGTTCGACGCCGCAAAATCAACCGCATCGACGCCTATTCGCTTGCTTTTGACACCGGTGTCTTTTAGAGACAAGCGCGGAAGAGGGAAAAGAGAAAATATGGCAGCGACCATCGAACAGCAAAATGTCGCGCGAGCGTTCCTCGCCGCGCGCAAAAAAAAGACACCGCTTACCTTGTATCCCGGGGTCATGCCGCAAACGATGGCGGACGCCTATGCGATCCAAGATGCGGCGATCGCGATCGACGGACGCGCCGTCGGCGGATGGAAGGTTGGCCGGATTGCCGACGATCTGACTGAGATTTATGGCGGTAACCGGCTCGCCGGGCCGATCTTCGACGACGAGATATTCGATGCCGCGGGCGGCGAACCCCCCGTGATGTCAGTTTATGGCGGCGGCTTTGCCGCGGCCGAGGCCGAGATATTGCTGCGTTTCGGCACGGTCGGGGATCGGTCCTACGACATCGATTCGGTGCGCGATTGCATCGCCGAGGTGCGCACCGGCATCGAAATCGCCAGTTCGCCCTTTTCGGGCATCAACCAGAACGGCCCTGCCGTCACCGCGTCGGACTATGGCAACAACAAGGGGCTGGTGCTCGGCCCGCCGATCCCCGACTGGCGCGATGTCGACCTGATCGCCATGCCGGTCGAATTCTGGATCGACGGCGAATGCGTCGGGTCGGCGACGATGGAAACGATGCTCGACGGTCCTTTCGGATCGGCGCTGTTTCTGATCGACGCGCTGCGCGCGCGCGGCATCGTGATTCCGTCCGGCACCTGGGTGTCGGCGGGCGCGATCACCGGCGTGCATGAAATCCGCCCGGGCCAGCGCGCCGAGGCGCGGTTCGGCGACGGCATCCAGCTAGGCTGCACGATAACAAACCTCTAAGAACAAAATGGGAGAGACATATGGCGCAGGCAATCGCGGAAAGTGGAGCAGCGCCGCCGGTGCCGAGGGCGGGTCGTTACCGCTGGCTGATCGTCGGGGTGCTGTTCGCCGCGACCACGGTCAATTATATCGACCGCACCATGCTCGGCCTGCTCGCGCCGACGCTTGGCGGCGAGCTCGGGTGGAGCGAGAATGACTATGGCAACATCGTCACCGCCTTCCAGGCCGCCTATGCGCTAGGCTTTCTGCTCATGGGCTGGCTGATCGACCGCTTCGGCCCCAAAGTCGGCTATGCGATCGCGATTTCGATCTGGACCGTCGGCCATATCGCGCACGGCTTCGCCTCGTCGGTCGTCTCCTTCATGCTGGCCCGCGTCGTCCTCGGCGTCGGCGAGGCGGGGCATTTCCCGTCGGTCGTCCGCGCGTCGAGCGAATGGTTTCCGCAAAAGGAACGCTCCTACGCGATCGGCTGGGTCAACAGCGCGACGACGATCGGCGTCATCCTGACCGCGCCGACGGTCGCGCTGTTCATGCGCGTGCTCGGTTTCGACTGGCGCGAAACCTTCATCTACACCGGCGCCTTCGGCGTATTGCTCCTGCTGCTCTGGCTCTGGCTCTACAGCAACCCGCGCGAGAGCGGAAAGGTCAGCGAGGCCGAGCTCGCATGGATCGAACATGACCCGCCCGAAAAGGTCGAGCGTCTCGGCTGGGGCACGATCGTCACCAAGCGCGAAGCCTGGGCCTTTGCGACCGCGAAATTTCTGACCGATCCGGTGTGGTTCCTGATGCTCTTCTGGCTGCCCAAATATTTCAGCTCGACCTACAATGTCGACCTCAAGGTCGTGCTGCTCCCCATGATCATCATGTACCTGCTGTCCGACGTCGGCAGCATTCTTGGCGGCTGGGTGTCGTCGAAGCTAATTCAGAGTGGCCACAGCGTCAATTTCGCGCGCAAGGTGACGATGATCGGAGCGGGCTGCTGTGTGCTGCCGTTGCTCTTCGTCACGGGGCTCGACAATATGTGGCTTGCGGTAGTGCTGATCGGCATTGCGCTCGCGGGGCACCAAGCCTTTTCGTCGACCATCCTGTCGATCCCGCCCGACATGTTCCCGAAGCGTGCTGTCGGCTCGGTCATTGGTCTCGGCGGTTTCATGGGCGGCATCGGCGGCATGATCATGGCCAAATCGACCGGGCTGGTCCTCGACGCGACGGGGGGCAATTATACGCTCATCTTCGCGGCCTGCACGACCGTCTATTTCCTGGCGGTGCTGGCGGTCCATCTTTTGAGCCCGCGTCTTGCGCCGGTCATCGTAGAGAGGGAAACCCGCCCCGCATGACCCGTCCGCTGAGCCTGCATCCCGACCGCCTCTTTCCGTCCGACCTGGCGCAGCGCGATATTGCGCGCCGGCTCTATGCGGAGGTCGCGCGACTGCCGATCATCAGCCCGCACGGGCATACCGACCCGGCATGGTTCGCAGGCAACGCGCCTTTCGGCAATGCGGCCGAGCTCTTGCTCCATCCCGATCATTATGTGTTCCGGATGCTTTATTCGCAGGGCATTTCGCTCGATGCGCTCGGCATCCGCAACCCCGATGCCGATCCCCGCGAGAGCTGGCGGCTGTTCGGCCAGAACTATCATCTGTTCCGCGGCACGCCGACGCGCATGTGGATGGACTGGGTGTTCGCCGAAGCGTTCGGGATTGACGTGCAGTTCGACGCGGGAACGTCCGACCATTATTACGATCTGATCACCGGTAAATTGACGACCGACGCCTTTCGCCCGCGTGCACTGTTAGACCGCTTCGGAATCGAGGTGATCGCGACGACCGAAAGCCCGATCGATACGCTCGAGCATCACGCCGTCGTCCGCGCCGCCAACGCCAGCGGCGAGTGGGCCGGGCGCGTCATCACGGCCTATCGCCCCGATCCGGTCGTCGATCCCGAGTATGAGGGATTTTACGCCAACCTCGCGCGCTTCTCCGACCTCGCGGGCGAGGATGCCTATAGCTATTCGGGCTATCTCGCCGCGCACCGGAATCGCCGCGCCTTCTTCGCCGACATGGGGGCGACGTCGACCGATCATGGCCACCCGACCGCCGCGACCGCCGACCTGACGAAGACCGAGGCCGAGGCCTTGTTCGCGCGCGTCACGCGCGGCGAGGTGAGCGCCGCCGATGCCGAACTGTTTCGGGCGCATATGCTGACGGTGATGGCGGGGATGAGCGTCGACGACGGACTGGTGATGCAGATCCATCCCGGCAGTTTCCGCAATCACAACCCATGGCTGTTCGACCATTATGGCCGCGACAAGGGCGCCGATATCCCGATGGCGACCGATTATGTCCATGCACTGCGTCCGCTGCTCAGCCGTTATGGCAACGAAGCCGATCTGACGATCATCCTCTTCACGCTCGACGAGACGAGCTACGCGCGCGAACTGGCGCCGCTCGCGGGCCATTATCCGGCGCTGAAGCTCGGTCCCGCCTGGTGGTTCCACGACAGCCCCGAAGGCATGCGGCGGTTCCGCAACCAGACGACCGAGACCGCAGGCTTCTACAACACGGTCGGGTTCAACGACGACACCCGCGCCTTCCTGTCGATCCCCGCGCGCCACGACGTCGCGCGCCGCATCGACTGCGGCTTCCTCGCCCAGCTCGTCGCCGAGCACCGGATGGAGGAATGGGAGGCGGCCGAACTCGCAACCGACCTCAGCTATAATCTCGCCAAGGCCGCGTACAAGCTGTGAGGCTGTCGACGGAAACGGACATTCCGGCGTCGGTGCAGGCGCCGGGCTACGACCGCGCCGCGCAGGCCGCCGGCATTGTCCATATCGGCATCGGCGCCTTCCACCGCGCGCATCAGGCGGTTTACACCGACGATGCAATGGCGGCGGGCGATCGCGATTGGGGCATCATTGGTGTGTCGTTGCGTTCGGGCGATGTTGCGGCGCAGTTGAACCTGCAGGACGGGCTTTATACGGTAAGCACGCGAAGCGCCGCGGGAAGCGAATTGCGGTTGATCGGCGCGGTGCGAAAGGTGCTCGTCGCGGCCGAAGACCCGCAGGCGGTGATCGACGCCATCGCCGCGCCGACGACGCATGTCGTCAGCTTCACCGTGACCGAGAAAGGCTATCTGCGCCGCGCCGATGGATCGCTCGACCTGGCGGCGGCGGCCGGCGCGTCGAGCCTCTATCGCTTCATTGCTGCCGGCCTCGCGGCACGCAAAGCAACCGGGCTCGGCGGGATCACCCTGCTCAGTTGCGACAATCTGGCGGGCAATGGCGCCGTGCTGGGCCGGCTGATGCGCGAATATCTCGCCGCCTGTCATCCCGACCTGTCGGCGTGGTTCGATCGTGAATGCACCTGCCCCGCGACGATGATCGACCGCATCGTCCCCGCGACCACCGACGCCGACCGCGCCGCCGTCGAAGCTGCCCTCGGCTCGCGCGACGAGGGCGCCGTGGTCGCCGAAGGCTTCAGCCAATGGGTGATCGAGGATGATTTCGCCGGCCCGCGCCCGCATTGGGAGGCCGTCGGCGCCGAGCTGGTTGCCGATGTCGCTCCCTACGAGACGGCGAAGCTCCGCATGCTCAACGGCGCGCACTCGGCGCTCGCCTATATCGGGCTTGGGGCGGGGCATGCGTTCGTCCATCAGGCTATCGCCGACTCCGCCATCCGCCCGGTCATCGAACGGCTGATGTGTGCGGAAGCGGCGCCGACAATCGACGTCGCACCGGGGCAGGATCTCAACGCTTATGCGGACGCCTTGCTCGACCGTTTCGCCAACCCCGCGCTGAACCACCGGCTGATCCAGATCGCGATGGACGGCAGCCAGAAGATTCCGCAGCGCTGGCTTGAAACGCTGGCGTGGCATCAGGCGCGCGGGGCGCGTTGCCCTTCGCTTGAAGCAGCGATTGCGGCATGGATCGCCTTTCTGCGCAGCGATCATCCGATCGACGATCCGCTCGCGAACAAGCTGCGTGACGCTGCCGCGGGTTCCGATGCGCTGGAAAGGCTGTTCGGAGAGGGTGGCCTGATCGCATCGAAGTGGCGGCCTTAGGCCCACCATACCCGTTCGCCCTGAGCTTGTCGAAGGGCCGTACTTCTTTCTGACGACGCCAAAGAGAAGAGCGGTGCTTCGACAAGCTCAGCCCGAACGGATTTGAGGTGGTCGCTAGGCCGGCACCAACAACCCCCGGCTCTCGCGCACTTCGGTATCGAGCCAGTCGATAAACGCGCGGATGCGCGGCTGCGGCGCAACGTCGCGGTGGAGCGCGAGCCAGAAGGCGCGCGCGACCGTCTGCTCGGGCCGCACTCGGACGAGCGCCGGATCGCTGCTCGCGAGGAAGCAGGGGAGAACGCCGACGCCCGCGCCGCCTGCAATCATCCGCCGCTGCGCGAGAATGCTCGACGAGCGTACCGTGGCGCGCAGCCCCGGCTCGATCTCGCCCAGATAGTCAAGTTCAGGCGCGTAGAGGATGTCGGGCATATAGCCGATCACCGGGATACCCGTGCGCGACAGCGGCGCGGACGCGACCGTCTCCTGCCAGTCGGGGCGTTCTGCGGGCGCATAAATGCCGAGGCTGTAGTCCGACAGCTTGCGCGTGATCAGCGGCCCTTTGCGCGGCCGTGCGAGCAGCACCGCCATGTCGGCCTCGCGCCGCGATGGATTCAAGAACCCCGACGAGGCGACAAGGTCGATCTCGAGCTCGGGATGCGCCGCGACGAACCCCGCGAGGCGCGGCGCGATGAAACTGTTGCCGAAGCCTTCGGACACGCTGACACGGAGTTGCCCGGATAGCGCCGATCCGCCCTCGCGCGCCGAATGGATACGGGCCGCCGCCGCCGCCATCGCTTCGGCGTGCGGAACGAGCGCCCGGCCCGCGGCGGTCAGAACGAAACCCGTAGGCGCGCGTTCGAACAGGGTCTGTCCGAGCGCCGCCTCAAGCGCGCTCACCCGCCGGCTCACCGTTGTCGCATCAACGTGCAGCGCCGCGCTGGCGCGCGCGAGGGTGCCGTGACGCGCGACGAACAGGAAATATTGCAGCCTATCCCAATCCATGACCTGCAAATATGCAGGATTGTCCTGCAAGTCTATCCCTTGCAATCGCGCCGCAACTCGGCTGTGGCAGGGGCAACATCTTATGGGAGACTCGAACATGCGACTGATCGACCACCACATCGTCGGCGGTGCCGGCGGCAGTGCCCGTCAGGGCGACGTCTTCGATCCCAACAGCGGCGGCGTGCAGGCGCAGGTCGCGCTCGGCGACGCGGCGCTCCTCGATCGCGCGGTTGCCGCGGCGAAGAAGGCGCAGCCTGCCTGGGCCGCCACCAACCCGCAGCGCCGTGCGCGCGTCATGTTCGAATTCAAGCGCCTCGTCGAAGCGAATATGGACGCGCTCGCGCACATGCTGTCGAGCGAGCATGGCAAGGTGATCGCCGATTCAAAGGGCGACATTCAGCGCGGGCTCGAAGTCATCGAATTCTGCTGCGGCATCCCGCATGTGCTCAAGGGCGAATATACGCAGGGCGCCGGCCCCGGCATCGACGTTTATTCGATGCGCCAGCCGATCGGCATCGGCGCGGGCATCACCCCGTTCAATTTCCCTGCGATGATCCCGCTGTGGATGTCGGGGGTCGCGATCGCGACCGGCAACGCCTTCATCATCAAGCCGAGCGAGCGCGACCCGTCGGTCCCCGTCCGCCTCGCCGAACTCTTCCTCGAAGCGGGTCTTCCCGAGGGCATCTGCCAGGTCGTCCACGGCGACAAGGAAATGGTCGACGCGATCCTCGACCATCCCGATATCGGCGCGGTCAGCTTCGTCGGCTCGTCGGACATCGCCCATTATGTCTACAACCGCGGCGTCGCTAACGGCAAGCGCGTGCAGGCGATGGGCGGCGCGAAGAACCACGGCATCGTCATGCCCGACGCCGACCTAGACCAGG
>CAUUIU010000028.1:0-15719 GCA_963545025.1 uncultured Sphingopyxis sp.
TCGCTCAGTGTCTCGTGGGCTCGGAGATGTGTATAAGAGACAGCCGCTGGCGAAGGCGCCTCGTCTTACCCGGCAAGGCCGCGACGAACCGTTCGACGGGCACAAAAAAGCCGGCTTTCGAACCCCCCGATTCGAAAGCCGGCGCTTGTGGCCGTTGCGCGGAATTTACGCGCCAGGCCCTTAGGTCAGAAGGACACGCCGATCGTGAACACGACCGTCGGATCGTAAAGCGTGTCGAGCGCCTTGATGCCCGTCTTCTTCACGTCGGTGTCGATATACTGGACCGAGAAGGTTGCCGGGCCCGCCGCGAACGACGCGCCGACCGACCAGTCGAGATAATTGCCGTCGGCCGCCACGAGGCCGAGCGAACCGTCGGTGTAGCCAACGCCCGCGGTGAGCGTGACCGGCGTGTCGGCGATGCCATAGCCGAGGCCGAGGTTCAGGTAGATATTATCGTCATTGCCAAGCGACTTCTGGTCCCAGGCGTAGGCAACGGTGCCGGTTGCCGAAACCGGGCCGATGTCGTGCGACAGCTTGCCGATGACTTCGAAATAGTCGGTCGGGGCACCGCCGTCATGGCTGCCGGGGTAGGTGTAATAGGTGACGCCGAGGTCGACCGAGGTGCCCGGCGCGATTTCGGTCGCGTAACCGGCATAGAGGTCGAGCTCATATTTGCCATAGGCGGGAGTGTCGGGAAGGCCCGATCCCCATGCGCCGACGTAGAAGCCGCTTTCGTGGCTCAGGGTCAGCGTCGACTGGACCTCGACCTTTTCGTTCGACAGCGAGACGCCGCGGAAGCGATAGTCGCTGGTCACCGAAACGCCGCCCGAAAGCGTGAGCGGGCCGCTGGCTTCTTCTTCCTGAGCGAATGCCGGGGTCGACATCGCGGACGCGGCGAGGAGCATGCCGAAGCAAGCCTTGGTAACAAATTTCATTGGGAAAGCCCCCTGGTTATTGAAACGAATGTCCAATCCTGCGGTTCGCGCCATCGCCTCTATCTGGGCTTGGTGCTGCGAACGTTGGGAAAGTCGCTCATTTTTTTGCAATGCACAAATAAAATTTGCGTAAAACTGTCACATGACGACGCATCTGTGGCTTTCGCGCCACATGGCGCATTCCCGCTTGCGCTTTGCCAAGCCGCCCCCACATCGCTAAAGAGCGGCGCATATTCCCTTCTTTTCAGGCACCAAGATGAGCGATCACAATCCCGGCCTGCGCCCCTGGCGCGACATCGCGCGGCGAACCAGCCGCCAGATCATGGTCGGCAACGTTCCCGTAGGCGGCGGCGCGCCGATCAGCGTCCAGACGATGACGAACACGCTGACAAGCGACGCGGTGGCGACGATCGACCAGATTCGCCGCTGTGAGGAAGCCGGCGCCGACCTGGTCCGTGTCTCCTGCCCCGACACCGAATCGACCGCCGCGCTCGGCAAGATCGTCCGCGCCGCACGCATCCCGATCATCGCCGACATCCATTTCCATTATAAGCGCGCCCTCGAAGCCGCCGACGCCGGCGCCGCGTGTCTCCGCATCAATCCCGGCAACATCGGCTCGTCCGAGCGCGTCGGCGAAGTCGTCCGCGCGGCCAAGGCCAATGGCTGCGCGATCCGCATCGGCGTCAACGCCGGCAGCCTCGAAAAGGATCTGCTCGAAAAATATGGCGAGCCCTGTCCCGAGGCGCTCGTCGAAAGCGCGCTCGATCATATCAAGCTGCTGCAGGACCATGATTTCCACGAGTATAAGGTCGCGGTGAAGGCGAGCGACGTCTTCCTCGCGGTCGCCGCTTATGCGCAGCTCGCCGACGCGGTCGACTGCCCGCTGCACCTCGGCATCACCGAAGCCGGCGGGCTGATCGGCGGCACGGTCAAATCGGCGCTCGGCATCGGCAATCTGCTGTGGGCGGGCATCGGCGACACGATCCGCGTCAGCCTGTCGGCCGAGCCCGAAGAGGAAGTGCGCGTCGGCTACGAAATCCTGAAGTCCCTAGGCCTGCGCACCCGCGGCGTCCGCGTCGTGTCGTGCCCCAGCTGCGCACGCCAGGGCTTCGACGTCATCCGCACCGTCCAGGCGCTCGAAGAAGCGCTTGGCCACATCAAGACCCCGATGTCGCTCTCGGTCCTCGGCTGCGTCGTCAACGGCCCCGGCGAGGCGCGCGAGACCGACATCGGCATCACCGGCGGCGGCAACGGCAAGCATATGGTTTTCCTCTCGGGGGTCACCGATCATCATGTCGAGGACGCCGACATGATCGCGCATATCGTCAAGCTCGTCGAAGCGAAGGCGGCCGAGATCGACGCGGGCAGTTCGGTGAGCATGGACACGCTGCACGGCAAGGCCGCGTAGGGGCAAGCCGCAACTCTCTGGAAAATGACCCATATTGGGGACGATAAGGACCGACCGCGGACCGCGCTCGACGCTTTCCCGCTAGCTACCGCTCGTCGCTTCGATTAGCCCTTGGTCTGACGAAATCACGGGGGGTCCATGAATATCGAAAACGAGCAGGCGTTGCCGACGAGCGCCGCACCGTCGCGCATTGCCGCAATCTTCCGCACCCTCGTCTCCGCCATCGGCGAATATCTCACCCGCTCCATCAGCCTCTTCTGGATCGGCCCGCTCGTGGTGGCGCTCGTCGTCCTTCCCGAATTCCTGCAGCATATCGCCGAAATCCATATCGGCATGTTCGACAGCCTCGAAAAGGGCCGCGCCGTCGCCAACGACCCGCTGCGCATGGGGTTCGGCTATGCGAAACTCACTGGCCTCGCGCTGACCTTCATCGCCTCGGCACGCTTCTGGTGGTGCCGGACGCATGGTGGGCGCTGGTACGATATCCGTCAGGTCGCGTGGGGCCGGCTGATCCTCGGCTTCATTCTGTTCATGGCCGTGGGGTCGGTCGGCGAACTCTTCCCTCTGCTCGCGAACCGCGAAGCCCCGTTCGTCTTCTCGACCTTCTTCAGCCTGCTCTCGCTGCCTTTCCTGTTCGTCCTGCTGGCAGGGCTGTTCGGCGACCGGACGACGCCTATCAAACTGCTGGTCACGAAAAGCTGGCCTTGGGTCCTCCTGCTGGCGCTGCTCGTCCCGCTGGGCTTCGCGCCGCTCGCATGGCTCCACAGCAAGAACCATTATTGGGCGATGGGCGCGCATGATGCCGTCGCCTGGGCGCTGATGGTCTTCGACTCGCTCGTCGTCGGGCTGATGGCCGCATCGGTTGGCGCGGGCCTGTTCGTCGCCTACAACCGCTTTTTCCAATCCCGGACCACCCTATGACCCTATCGATCCGCCCCGCCACGCCCGCCGACCTGCCGCTGATCGCGCAGTTCATCCGCGACCTCGCCGACTATGAAAAGCTGGCGGACGAGGTGCGCTTCGACGAGGCGAAGCTCAGCGAAAATCTCTTCGGCCCGCGCCCCTATGCCGAGGTTCTGATCGGCGAGATCGACGGGAGCGCGCAGGGTTTCGCGCTCTTCTTCCACAATTTCTCGACCTTCGAGGGGCGCCCCGGCATCTATCTCGAGGATCTGTTCGTGCGCCCCGAGGCGCGCGGATCGGGGCTCGGCAAGGCGCTGCTCGCGCATCTCGCCAGGCTCTGCGTCGAACGCGATTGCGCGCGGCTCGAATGGTGGGTGCTCGACTGGAACACCCCGTCGATCGGCTTTTATCAGAGCCTCGGCGCCAAGCTGATGGATGAATGGACGGTGATGCGCGTCGATGGCGAGGCGCTGACCGGGCTCGCCGATCTGGCCTGAACCGCGCCGGACATTTCGCGATTGCCGATACCACTTCTGGCCGTTTGCCACGGCCCGCCGATCATGCTTGTCTGCCGCCGGGCCGCACCGGGTTCGCGCGATTGCGAACGAGTCGTTCTCCCGTCAACGGGAGCCCGCGACAATAGGGGAAATGGCATGTACAACAAGTTGTTAGCCGCTTCGGCGGCCCTTTTCGTTATGGCGGCGCCGCCGCTCGCCAGCGCCCAGATGCCGACATGGTCAGCCGAACAGACCGACGCCTGGAAGGTCATTCAGCAGAGCTGGGCCGACGATGTCGCGCAGAACGGCAAATGGCCCGCCATCTATGCCGACCCGCAGATGGTCACCTGGTCGTCCGAATTCGCCGCACCGCGCGGCAAGGATTCGGCGGTCCGCTGGACCAAGTTCCAGACCACGCAGGGCAAGGTCATCCAATATGAGCTGAGCCCCCAGTCGATCTCGCTCAGCGGCGATACCGCGGTTGTCACCTATGCGCTGACCATCGTCACCCAGCGCGGCACCGACAAGCCCGACTGGGGCAAGGAAGCGATCGTCGAAACACTCGTGCGCAGCGGCACCGGCTGGAAATTCCTGTCCTCGACGAGCTTCGCGCTCGGCAAATAGGCGCGCGCGGCGGTCGGCGCCGGCTCTAACGAGCCGGGCGCGGCCGCCGCCGTTCCATCGGCGCCGACGGCATATGCGCGTCGGACAGCTTTTTCGCCTCGCCGGCTTCGATGCCGAGGTCGGTGAGCACGCGCACCAGCGCGTCCGCCGCCGGCACCGCGATATCGGGCGCGACGCCGTCGCCTTCCCAATCCTTGCCCGTCAGCGGGTCATAAGTACGGCCGACCGGAATGAAGGCCTGGAAGCCGCCGCCAAGGTCGTCGCCATAGCCGAAATGATTGGCGCCGCCGGTGGCCGCGCCGACCAGGGTGCCGCGGCCGGTGTGCTTCATCGCCAGCGCGAAATGCTCGGCCGCGGATCCGCTGGCGCCCGAGGTCAGCACATAGACTTTCGTGCCCTTCAGCCTTTTGTCGGCGTTCGGCGTCGCCCAATGTTCGCGCGCGACCATGCCGGGATCGCCCTTGACCTCGCGCAGCGACGCCAGCCCGGCGATCGGCGAGCCGCCCGCCGCATCGACCGAGGCGCGCGTCGCCATCGTGACCAGCCGCGTCGGCTTGTCGAACAGCCAGGGGAACATCACGTCCATCTGGTCGAGGCCGCCGCCGCGATGGGTGCGGATGTCGAAGATGATCGCCTTGGCATCGGCATGGTCGGCCATGAACTTCGCCGACGCGGTGGTCACCGCGGCATCGTCGGGAAACAGGTTGAAGCGGATGAAGGCGATGCCCGGCGTGATCCATCCCGCCTGCTCGATCGGCACGGCCGGAGGGCGGCGCGGCGGCGGAGCTGCGCCGGGCGCGGCGGCCGCGCCATCGGGAGCGCGTACGCGCAGATGGCCGTCGGGCGACACCGCGTTGATATCGGCGTCGATCGCCTGCCCCAGGGCCTCGCCGCTCAGCGAAGCATAGCGGCCCGCCGCGATGCTCGCACGGATGGCGGCGGCGTAGCGCTTCCCGGTCTCGGGATAGACATAGTCGCGCTCCAGCAGCTCTGCATATTTCTCGGCAATCGCGTTGGCGCTTGCCTCGTTGGCGGCGAAGGCGGGCGGCGGCGCGATCACGGGTGCGGCAACCATCCCGGCCGCAAGCAGCAACGCGGGCAAAAGACGCGAAGAACGAATCATCCTAATCTCCAATCCAACCCCGGCCGGATAGAGGTGTATCACATTACCAATACAGATCAACTACGTTTGTAGTCGCTATGTCTTGCGCGCAAACCAGACCAGCGCGATGCCCACCACCGCCAGCACCGTGCCGTTGCGCGTCCAGGTGACATCGCCCAGCATGAAGCTGCTCGCCGGCCAGCGCACGATGTCGAGCCCCTGCAAGATCCACAGTCCGCCCATCAGGATCGCTGCGACCCCGACGATCGCCATGATGCCTTTCAATGCGCCCATGCCCATTCCCCCCTATTGCCGCTGCAGTCCGATCAGCGGCCGCAGCCACCCGATATTGCGCCCGATCCAATAGAAAAGCCAGCAGCCGAGCACCGTCGCGGCGAGCAGGATCAGGAAGGACGGCAGCGCCGCGACCTGCCCCTGCAACAGATACCAGCCGACGACGACGATGATCGTCTGATGCACGATGTAAAAGGGGAAGACCGCCTCGGCGAGCATCACGCGCCGGGGATGATCGCGGTTCCACCAGTGGTCGGCGACCCCGACGAGCGCGACGATGGTCGCCCAGCCCTGCACCTGCCGCGCCAGATGATAGATCAGGATCGCCCAGCCGGGTGCGCGTATGTCGCCGGGCCAGGTCGATTCGACCCAGGCGATGGGCAGGAAGGCGATCACCGCCAGCACGGCGGCGACCTTCCAGCACCGCGCCACGGCTTCGAACAGCACGGGCCTTACGCGCAGCAGCCAGCCGGTGGTGAAAGCGACCAGATAGTGAAGATGCGACGGCCCGTCATCGAACAGCGCATGCGTCTCGTCATGGTCGGGGAAAGCTGCGTAAATCGCGATCCACAGCAGCATCGGCACGATGAGCAGCCCCCATCCGCGAAGCAGCCGCGCCGCCCCGTCCGAAATCCGTTCGCGCGCCGTCGCGGGCACGACGGCGATCACCAGCGCCGCCAGCATCGTGTAAACCCACAGATAGACGACGAACCACAGATGCTGCCAGGTCGGCAGCGCGATGCCGTCGATAAACTGGAATCCGAAATAATCGTGCAGCCAGAAATGCAGAAAGCCATGAGGATAGCCGTGCTGCCCCGCCAGATCGATCCACGGCTGCGGCGGGATGATGACGATCACCGCGAAGAGCAAAGGGATGAGAAGCCGCGCGCTCCGCGACCGCGCAAAGGCGCCGCTGCCGCCCAGTTTCGCGAACAGCGCGGCGCTGGCATAGCCTGATACCAGGAACAGCAAGGCCAGCCGCCAGCTGTTCGTCGCGAGCATCGGAATCGCCACCCAGTCGAGCGGCTCGGCGATCTTCACATGCCAGCCCCACGGCACGAAATACATGCCGATGTGATAGAGGATCAGCAGCGCAAACGCCCCGATCCGCAGCCAGTCCATGCCGTAATGGCGCACGCCGGTCATGCTGATCCCCCTCATCCCATCTGCGTCATCCCGGGCTTGATCCGGGATCCAGGCAACATCGCGCGAATGGATCCCGGATCAAGTCCGGGATGACGATATGGGACATATCTATTTCAGCACCCGCCACGCCAATTCCGCAAATTCACACAGCAGCGGCCGCGTGTCGCGCGGGTCGATGATGTCCTCGACCCCGAATTTCTCCGCCGTGCGGAACGGCGAGCGCACACGGTTCAGCCGTTCGCGGATCGCCTCCAGATGCGCCGCCGGATCCTCGGCCGCCTCGAGTTCGCTCTTGTACGCGACTTCGACCCCGCCCTCGATCGGCAGGCTGCCCCAGTCGCCCGACGGCCAGGCAAAGCGGTACTGGAAGCGCTCGGCGTTCGACATCGCGCTCCCCGCGATCCCGTAGGCGCGCCGCACCACGACCGACGCCAGCGGCACCGTCGCACGATAGATCGCGTTCATCGCCTGCACGCCATAGCGGATCGTCCCCGTCCGCTCGGCCTCGCCGCCGATCATGAAGCCCGGATTGTCGACGAGGTGGACGATCGGCAGCCGGAACTGGTCGGCCATCTTGACAAAACGCTCGGCCTTCTCGCTCGTCTTCGCGTCCCACGACCCGCCGAGATACGACGGATCGCTCGCGAGCACCGCGACCGGATAGCCGTCCAATCGCGCGAAGGCGGTAATCACCGCCCGCCCCCAACGCGCGCCCATTTCGAAAAAGCTGCCCTGATCGAACACCGCGCCGGTAATCCGCCGCATCGAATAGACCTGTTTCGCCTCGCGCGGCACGACCGACAGCAAGGCCTCGTCGCGCCGGTCGACCGGATCGCTGCAGTCGGCCCGCAAGGCGCGGTCATGGATCGAAGACGGCAGGTACGACAGGAACCGCCGCGCCGCCACGAACGCCTCGGCCTCGCTCGCTACCTCGTCATCGACGACCCCGTTGCGCGTATGGACATCGGTCCCGCCGAGTTCCTCGCGGTCGAGCGTATCGCCGATCGCCGCCGCGACCGCCGGCCCCGCCGCGAACAGCTGCGACAGTCCGCGCACCATCACGCTGTAATGGCTCGCGACCACGCGCGCCGCGCCCAGCCCCGCGGTCGGCCCGAGCGCGAGCGCGACCACCGGCACCGTGTCGAGATTCGCGATAATCTCGTCCCAGCCGGGCACGTGCGGGATATAGGTGTAGCCCATATCCTCGAGCGTCTTGACCGACCCGCCGCCGCCGGTGCCGTCGATCATGCGGATCAGCGGAAGGCGATATTCATGCGCCATCGCCTCGCACTGGACGAATTTGCGGTGCAGCGCCGCATCGGCTGCGCCGCCGCGCACGGTAAAATCGTCGGCCGACGCGACGACGGGCCGCCCGTCGATATTCGCGCGACCGAAAATGAAATTGCTCGCGGCGAGGTCTTCGAGTTCGCCGTCGGCACCATAACGCCCGCGCCCCGCGATCTTGCCGATCTCGCGAAAGCTGCCCGGATCGACGATCCCCGCGAGCCGCGCCCGCGCATCCATCTTGCCGCGCCCATGCTGCCGCGCGACCTTTTCTTCCCCGCCCATCTTCTCGGCCATCGCGCGCCGAGCGGCGAGCTCGTCCGTCTCTTTTCCCCAGCTCATGGCAGCAAAGCTAACTGACGTTGACGGAAACGTCATGCAAAACCTATCGTCGGCAAATGACGCGCCCGATCACCTTCGCCCTCGCCGCCGCACTGCTAGCGGTCACGCCCGCCAAGGCTAGCGAAACGCGCACGCTCCCCGGCGTCGAGGATGCCTATAAAAGCGAAGCGTTCGGCCCCGACCCGATGCCCGCGATCGACGCCGCACTCGCCGCCGCCAAGCAATCGGGCAAACCGGTCCTGCTCATCATGGGCACAAACGGCTGTCACGACAGCGCCTGGCTCGCCAATTTGATCGCAACCGACCGCTTCGCCCCCGTCCGCGCGCGCTACGAAATCGTCTACGCCGATATCGGCATGCCGCATGTGCGCGGCTGGGGCCGCAATCCCGAGGTCGCCAAGCGGTTCCGCTTCAAGATCAAGGGCACGCCGACCGTCGCGGTGCTCGACGCCGACGGCACCGTCCTCAACCGCAAGGCGGCGCCCAAATGGCGCAACGCCGCGAGCCGCAGCGACGACGATATCTATAACGAACTGATGGGTTAGGGAGAGACAGATGGCCGATATCGACCTTGCGGGGCGCGTCGCGCTCGTCACCGGCGCCTCGCGCGGGATCGGCCGCGGCATCGCGATCGGCCTCGCCGAAGCCGGCGCCGACGTCGCGGTGAATTACACACGCGGCGAAGAAGCCGCCGCAGAGACCGTCGCCGCGATCGAAGCTTTGGGCCGGAAAGCTAAAGCCTATCAGGCGTCGGTCACCGACGAGGCCGCCTGCGCCGCAATGGTAGCCGCGGTCGAGGCGGACTTCGGCCCCATGTCGATCCTGATCAACAACGCCGGCATCGCGAGCCGCGGCCTGTCGGTCGCCGACACGAGCCCCGAGGAAGTCGACAAACTCTTCGCCGTCCACGCCGCCGGGCCGCACCGCCTCAGCCGCCTCGCTCTGCCGCAACTGCGCACCCACAAGCGCAGCGACATCATCGTCATTTCCAGCATCGCGACCTATGTGAACTCACCCAACGGCGCGCCCTATACGATGGCGAAAGCCGCGGGCGAAGCGCTCGCCTATGCCCTCGCCAAGGAGGAACTGAAGAACGGCGTCCGCGTCAACATCGTCGCCCCCGCGCTAACCGTCAGCGACATGGGCGAGAAACTGTCGCGCGCGATCACCGGCAACGAGGACATCCATCACCTTGACGCCAAAATGCCCTTCGGCCGCGTCGCGGTCCCCGCCGATGTCGCGGCGGCGGTGGTGTGGTTCGTCAGCGACGCGAACAGCTATTGCTCGGGACAGAAGCTCAATATCGACGGCGCTGCGCAGGCGACGTTTCGATGAAAGCATCGGAGACGAAAATGCGCACGTTTCCAACTTCTGCCGAATTGGATTTTCTGGTCGGGAAAGAAATCGGACAAATTTGTCTCGATCCCAATTCGGTCCAAATCCTGTTCTGGAATGGCGGCCGAATTCACATCGATCATGATTTCGAGCACATCGCCGAGGATGGACAAGCCTACTTGTATGACTGCGCAGCCTATTCGGGCCCGCCACTTCTCCTCCACCGTCTGATCGCCAAAACCATCACTTCGCTCGACGTGACGCCGCTCCGCCTCACTCTAAATCTGAGCGATAGCCAAAAATTGGTCCTGTATTCAGAGGAAGGCCCGTACGAATGCGGGCAAATCTGGTTGGCCGACGATCTGGCCGAGGGATATATTATCTACTGACGCATCGCTACAGCCCCACCCATGCGCCCTGATTCGCCCTCCCCCGTCATCCCCTTCCTGATCGCATGCGCGGGCATTGCGACCTTTTCGGCGATGGACGTGCTGATGAAGGGGCTGTCGATCGAGCTTGGTGCTTACAACGCCGTGCTGTGGCGCACCGGCACCGGCACGTTCGTCGCAGGCCTGCTCTATTTTGCGAGCCGCCCCAAATGGCCGGACAAGGCGACCATGCAGATCCACGCCTGGCGCTCGCTCTTCGTCGCAGGGATGGCCCTCAGTTTCTTCTGGGCGCTCGCGCGGCTGCCGATGGCCGAAGCCATCGCGCTCGCTTTCGTCGCGCCGCTGATGGCGCTCTATATGGCGGCGATCTTTCTGGGCGAGAAGATCGGACCGCGCTCGATCGCGGCGTCGCTGCTCGGGCTCGCGGGGGTGATCGTCATCGTCGCGGGAAAGCTCGGCGGCAGCGATTATTCGGACGAGGCCTTGTTGGCCGTCGGCGCCGTGTTCCTGTCGGCGATGCTCTATGCCTACAACCTCATCCTTGCGCGGCGGCAGGCCAAGATGGCCGAGCCGATGGAGATCGCCTTTTTCCAGAATTTCTTCGTCGCGGCGATCCTCGCATTGGGCGCGCCCTGGTTCCTCGCGGTTCCGGCGGCGACCCACGCGCCGCACATTCTGGGGGCTGCGATCCTCGCTACGACCTCGCTGCTATTGCTGAGTTGGGCCTATGCCCGCGCGGAAACGCAGATTCTGGCGACCACCGAATATACCGGCTTCCTCTGGGCGATGCTGTTCGGCTGGTTCTTCTTCGACGAAGCGGTCACGCTGCCGACGCTCGCCGGCGCGGCACTGATTGTCGTCGCCTGCCTGATCGTCGCGCGCAAGGCGCCGCATGGCGACCCTATCGAACCGGCGGCGGCCTAAACCGCTGCCCTGCTCAGCCGATCATTGATCGCCGCGCCCAGTCCCTCAGCCGGGATCGCCGCCACAGCAATCTTCGCCTTGCCGCTCGCAGCCCCCGCGTGCAGCGCATCGAACAACCGCGCCGCCGCCTCGGTCAGATTGCCCGCCGCGCTCAGATCATAGTCACCCGCGAGCGCGCCGAACCCGATCCCATATTCGTCGTCCGCAAACTCGGCCGCCCCCAGCCGCACCGGCTTGCCCGGCGCATAATGGCTGGCGAGCATTCCCGGAGCGACGATCTCCGATCCCTTCACGCCCGTCACCGCCAGTCCGCTCGCTTCGCCGAGCATCTCGGCCGTCACCGGCCCCGGCCGCAATATCTCGACCGCGCCGTCCTTCGCCCGTGCAATCGTCGATTCCACGCCTGCCGTCGTCGGCCCGTCGTCGATCACCATCGCGATCCGTCCGTTAAGGCTCAACAGCACATGCTCGGCCTTGGTGGGGCTGACGCCCCCGCTCGCATTGGCGCTCGGCGCCGCCAGCGGCGCCCCGCTCTCCGCCAGCAACGCCTGCATCGCGCGATGCCCCGGCACCCGCAGCGCAATCGTATCGAGCCCCGCGGTTGCAATGCTCGCCACCGGACAATCGGCGGTCCGCGGCACCACCAGCGTCAACGGCCCCGGCCAGAAGCGCGCCGCCAGCGCCCGCTCGGCCTTGCCGAACACGCCAAGCGTCTCCGCCGCCGCGAGGTCCGGCACATGCACGATCAAAGGGTTGAAATCGGGCCGGCCCTTCGCCGCATAAATCCGCGCCACTGCTGCCGCGTTGCGCGCGTCGGCGGCGAGGCCATAGACCGTCTCGGTCGGCACCGCGACCGGCTCACCGCGTGCGACCAGCACCGCCGCTTCGGCGATAGCTGCGCTATCGAACGCAGATATTATTGTGGACTTTGAGCCTTCGGCCATGCCGCGCTATAGCCGCCGCGAATGGGGATTCACCAGCCAGACCGGGATAAAAAATGACCTACACGCCGCCGACCACCGAGCAACTGTTCGTCCTGGACCATATTGCGCGCATCGACGCCATGGCGACCCACGAAAAATTCGCCGCTGCGACGCCCGACATGGTCGAGGCGATCGTCACCGGCATCGGCGACTTCGCCGCCGAGGTCTACGCCCCGCTCAACCGTATCGGCGACACGCAGAACCCGAAATGGCAGGACGGCAAGGTCACCATGCCCCCGGGCTTCAAGGACGCGTACAAGCAGTTCGTCGAGGCGGGCTGGGGCAGCATCGATGGCCCCGGCGAATATGGCGGTCAGGACCTGCCGTTCACGCTCGCGACCGTGGTGATCGAGGCGCTCGGCAGCGCCAACATGGGCTTCTCGCTGTGCAGCATCCTCACCCCCGGCGCGATCCACGCGCTGATGGCCTATGGCACCGAGGAACAGCGCCAGACCTGGCTTCCCAAGCTGATCACCGGCGAGTGGAACGGCACGATGAACCTGACCGAGCCCGCCGCGGGCAGCGATGTCGGCGCGCTGCGCTCGACCGCCGAAAAGGTCATCGAGGGCGAGAATGCCGGCCTCTACAGGATCAAGGGCCAGAAAATCTTCATCACCTTCGGCGAGCATGACCTCACCGACAATATCGTCCACCTCGTCCTCGCGCGCACCCCCGGCGCGCCCGAGGGAACGCGCGGCATCTCGCTCTTCCTCGTGCCCAAATATCGTCTCGACGCCGATGGCAAGCCGGCGCATTCGAACGGCGTCCACTGCGCCTCGATCGAGCACAAGCTCGGCATCCACGGCTCGCCGACCGCGGTGATGGTCTATGGCGAGGACGAAGACTGCCTTGGCGAGATCGTCGGCGACGAAATGGGCGGCATGCGCGCGATGTTCGTGATGATGAACAACGCGCGCCTGATGATCGGCTGCCAGGGCATCCAGATCGGCGAGCGCGCGACGCAGCAGGCGCAGCGCTTCGCCGCCGAGCGCGTTCAGTCGGCGCTCGCGGGCTCGCCCGATCGCGCGCCGGTGACGATCGACCAGCATCCCGACGTCCGCCGCATGCTGTGGCGCATGCGCGCGCAGACCGAGGCCGCGCGCGCCATCACTTACTATGCCGCGGCGCAGATCGACTTCGGCAAATTGGGCGACGAGGCCGCCGCGATGCGCGCCGACATCCTGATCCCGCTGGTCAAGGCGCATGTATCCGACATCGGCTGCGAGGTCGCGAGCCTCGGCGTGCAGGTCCACGGCGGCATGGGCTTCATCGAGGAAACCGGCGCCGCGCAGCATTATCGCGACGCGCGCATCGCGCCGATCTACGAAGGCACCAACGGCATCCAGGCCGCCGACCTCGTCGGGCGCAAGCTCGGCATGGCGGGGGGCGATCTCGTCCGCGGCCTCATCGACGATATCGCGCACGGCGCCGCCGATTTCCCCGAATTGCAGCAGTTGGTCGACGCGTGCCGCGCGGTAACCGACTGGATGGTCGGCGCGAACACCGGCGACCGGCTCGCGGGCAGCTATCCTTATCTCACCATGCTCGCCACCGCGACATGCGGCTGGCTGATGGCGATCCAGCATCGCGGCGCCAAGGCCGCGCTTGAAGAAGGAAGCGGCGACCGGGCCTTTCTCGAAGCGAAGGTCGCCTCGACGCGCTTCTATCTGCAACAGATCGTCCCCGCGGCGACCGGCCTCGCCCCCTCGGCGCTCGCTGGCGACGCGGCGCTCGAACCGCTGCCAGCCATCGCCTGAACTGACGAAAATCCAAGGTCTTGCACCGCGTTTCCGGCGCAAGACTTTGTTCATGATTAACGCGATGATAACCATCTCGGGCTAGGCACGTTCCGCAATCTTGCGGAGACGTGCGTGCTGAAGCTCGGGCAAAAAATGATCGTCAGTTGGCGCACCCTCGGTCTGGTGCTGCTGCTCAGCGTCGCCGTGGGTATCAGCGGCGCGGGCGAACTGCCCGATCGACTGATCGCGAGCGTCACCAGCCGCTTCGCCTATCGCGACGTGTCGGGCGACATCGTCGTCGTCGGCGTCGACGACAAGACGCTTGCCGCCTCGCGCGGCGGCGAATTCACGCGCAAGGACCACGCCGCGCTGATCCGCGCGGTTCACCGAAACCAGCCGAAACGGCTGTTCGTCGATTTCGACTATGAACGCCCCGACACGAATGGCGGGCTGGAAAGCATCACCGCGGCGGTGCGCGCCATGGGCAAGGATGCCGTGCTCGGTGTGCCGACGCGCTCGATTCCCGGGTCCGACCGGGTGGTCACCATTTTTCCCGACCCGACTTTCGGCAACCAGGCGACACGGGCCAGCATCGCCTGGGAATATCAGATCTGGCAGGTCTGGGACGTGCCGATCATGTATGAAGCCGAAGGCCGGTTGCTGCCCAGCTTCGCGGCGGTGCTGGCGGACAAAAGGGGCGATCGCCCCGAGCTATTCCGGATCGATTTTTCGTACCGGATGGAAAGCATCAAGCAATATAGCGCGATCGACGTCATGAACGGCACCGTCGGCGCGCGCGAATTGCGGGGTAAGGACGTCATCTTCGCGCCCACCGCATCGCGCCTGTTCGACCGGCATTACCTGCCGGGCCACGACATGGTGCCGGGGGCCTATATTCACCTGATCGCCGGCGAAACCCTCCGGCGCGGCACCCCCGTCAATCTCAGCTGGTGGCCCTCGCTCCTTCTCGTCATGCTCGTCGTCATGCCGCTGCTTCTTGCGGGGCGCAGCCGGGCGTTCAACCTTCTCTGCCTGGGACTGGCTGTTGCGCTGGTCGCGCTTAAGGTCCTGCTCGCGTCGCAGCTGGTCACCATTTCACTCGGCGTCAGCCTGTTCTTCCTCGCTGCGATGAGCGCGAATGTCGCACGCAAACGGCGCCGGAGTTCGGCCCAGCGCGAAAATCCGATTTCCGGCCTGCCCAATTTCGAAGCACTGCGTTCCCAGCCGCCGTTCGGCAGCGCCACGGTCATCGCCGCCAAGGTCGTCAATTTCGACGATCTTGCCGCCTTCATCCCCGGCGACGGCATCGCCAGGCTGGTCGAACAGGTCACCCGCCGCCTTCAGCTCGCGTCGCAGGGCACGACGCTGCACCACGATCTCGACGGCACCTTTGCGTGGCTCGTGCCCTATTATCAGCACAGCCAGATCGAAAGCCAGCTCGCCGGCCTTGCCGCGCTGTTCAACGCGCCGCTGACGATCGGCGAGCTGCGCGTCGACGTCGCGATCGCCTTCGGCGTGAACGATGAATTCGAAGGCTCGAACGCCCAGCGCCTCGCCGCTGCGCTGGTCGCCGCCGAGCGCGCAATCCGTACGCGCTCGCTGTGGACCAAATATACCTCGCGCCAGAAAGAGGACGCCGGCTGGCAACTCTCCTTCCACTCGCAGCTCGAGGACGCGCTGACCGGCGGCGACATCTGGGTCGCCTTCCAGCCGCAATATGAGATCGCGACGAAGAATCTGGTCGGGGTCGAGGCGCTGGTGCGCTGGACCTGTCTCTTATACACATCTGACGCTGCCGACGAAGCTAGAAGTGT
>CAUUIU010000029.1:0-15690 GCA_963545025.1 uncultured Sphingopyxis sp.
TCTACACTTCTAGCTTCGTCGGCAGCGTCAGATGTGTATAAGAGACAGGCGTTCGTCGACGTCCGATCCCGGCACCGGCACCGTGCACCCGGCTCGGCAGGTGCAGCGCTAATGCGCGGCGTCGATTCTGAGCAGGCTCTGGGCCCGCAGCTGACCGCAAGGCCGGGCACCCGCGCACACGCGTCGCCGCGTGACACCGCGCTCACCGAGGTCGAAATGACCTGGATCGAGGGGCGACACGAGCAGTGGATCCGCTTCGGCCGCATCGCAGCCGAGCGCATCTTGAGCCGCGCCACGCGCGTCGCGGCGTTCCGGCCCGGCGCAGTCTTTGCGTATGTACGCTGGTCGTCGAACGACTTCGGGACGATCCATTCGACCTTGGCGATTGCAGCGGCGGTGGCGCCCGGCAAGTCTTATGCAACGCTGCCGTTCGTCCGTCCCGGCGCGGATATCCTCGCGCGGATCGACGGCTGGCCGAAAGTGCAGCAGGCGCTCGAGGCGATCGACGCGGTCGAAGCGACCGGCATCGATGCCTGCGATGCGGCGCCCGATCATTGGTGCCATGTCGGCAGCCGGATTGCGGCGGGGCTGCCGTTCCGGCCCTATTCCCGCGACCGCCACACGGCATGGCTGCGCCGCCGGGCAGTCGAGTCGTGAACCGCCGGGCACTCCGCGCCACGGCGGCCGCCGCGACAATCTTCAGCACATTGTTCGTCGCGGTCGCGTGGCTGAAGCCCGCGCCGCGCTTCCTGTGGAATGCGAGCGCCAGCGCACCGACCGGCCTCTACCGGGTCGATCTGGGCGATCCGCCGCGGCTCGGCGACCTTGTCGCCATCGCCCCCCCGCCCCCGCTCGGGATGTTCCTCGCGCAGCGCGGATATCTGCCGCGCGGTGTGCCCCTGCTGAAGCGGGTCGTCGGCCTTCCCGGCGCACTCGTCTGCCGTTCCGGCGTCTTCGTGACGGTGAACGGCGTCGCGGTCGCCCGCGCGCTGGCGCGCGATCGGGCAGGTCGACCGCTTCCTGTCTGGACAGGTTGCCGAATCGTCGGCCGCGACCAACTCTTCCTCGTCAATGCGTCGCGGGACAGCCTCGACGGCCGCTATTTCGGGCCAATGCCGGCAGTCGGTCTGCTCGGCACCGCGCATCCGATCCTCACCCGCGCGCATCCGACGGCGGCGCTTCGCTGGCGCTCCGCCGAAACTGACCACGCATCATCACCCGGTAAGAAGGAGACATCAGAATGATCATTGGAACTATGCGCCGAAATACGACGGGAGGATATTCCGGCTCGATCAGGACGCTCGCGTTCGATACGCAAATCGAGCTCGCACCGGCAGCCTATTCTGAAAAGGAGAATGCGCCGGGTTGGCGCCTATTGATCGGCGATCCCGCACTTGGTGCGGAGATCGGGGCCGGTTGGGATCGCTCGGGTGCGCGCGGCTTGTACATAGCGCTGCAGATCGACGACCCAAGCCTTGCTGCGCCGCTGCGCGCAAATCTGGTTCGCCTGGGCTCCGACGACGGCGATTTGTCTATCCTTTGGTCGCGCCCCGAGCCGCAGGCCGGGAGCTGATCCATGAGGCTTCTGCTGCGCTTCGTGGGTGGGTTCGCGCACCGCGCCAGCGTGCCTTGCAGCACGTTGCTTGCGTCATTCGCGATGCCTTTGACCTGCACGCCCGCTGCCGCGGCGGTGCAACCGGCGCGCCATCCTTATGCCGCACCGGTCGCCGAAGCGGCTCAGCGCTTCGGCATTCCGGAGCTCTGGATCTGGCGCGTGATGCACGCCGAAAGTCGCGGCAAGGTTGGTGCGGTTTCGCACGCGAGGGCAATGGGTCTGATGCAAATCATGCCCGGAACCTGGGCGTCGCTGACCGCGCGCCATCGGCTCGGGGCGGATCCGTTCGACCCGCGCGCCAATATCCTCGCCGGTGCGGCCTATCTGCGCGCGATGTGGGACCGCTATGGCGATGTTCGGTTGATGCTCGCGGCTTACAATGCGGGGCCGGGACGCGCCGATGCCTACGCATCGGGGCGCCGCGGCTTGCCCGCTGAGACGATCGCCTATGTCGCAAAGATCGCGCCCGAATTGCACGTATCGGGCGCTGCGGCTGCGCGGCTGACGCCGTCACCCGCGCCGGGATGGCGCGATGCGGGCATCTTCGCTGAGCGAGATTTGCCGTCTGACGACGCGCAACCTGCAAGTCCATCGGGAACGGCTGCGCCTGCCCGGGCGGCAGGTGCTTCGCTTTTCATCCCCTTGTCCGTTGGCCGTGACCGGTGAGGGATGGCGGAGTCGCAGGGGTTTTTGACAGGCTCTGCTCTGGGCTTGTGGTCGCTTGCTGGAAGGGAAAGTGGGGAGTGCCGCCGTATTTGGCGAGGACTTGGCGTTGCTTCCGATCAGCACGGCCGCTGCGCCCGATGAGAAACCTTGCGCTGCGGACGCCAGCGGCGCGACCCTCGCTCCGGTCAAACGGAAGCGAAGGAGTCGTGTGATGGAATACTTTACCGGCCTTGATGTCTCGGTCGACGAAACCGCAATCTGCGTTGTCGGTGACGATGGGAAAGTCGCGTTCGAAACCGCTGTGGAAACCGATCCGGCTGCGATCGCCGAGGCACTGCGACCCTATGCGGATCGCATGCGCCGCGTCGGCCACGAGGCCGGGTCGCTGTCGCCGTGGCTGCACACCGAGCTGCTGGCGGAAGGTGTTCCAGCGGTCTGCCTCGAAACGCGTCATGTGCGCGCGGCGCTGTCGGCGCAGCGCAACAAGACCGACGCCAACGATGCGCTCGGCATCGCGCATATCATGCGGACCGGCTGGTTCCGCCAGGCGTACGTCAAGACGGACGCCTGCTATCGCATCCGCTTGCTGCTGGTTCAGCGCCGCAATCTGAAGCGCAAGTTCCTCGACCTCGAAAATGCCATCCGTCACTCGCTGAAGGTGTTCGGAATCCGGCTCGGCAAGGTCGGCCGTGGCGCCATGGACAAGGCCGTTCGAGAGTCTGTCGCCGGCGATGCGATGACCGCTGGACTGATGGACTGCATGCTTCGGGCGCGCGCAGCGCTGTGGGCTGAGTATCTGACGCTGCACAAGCTGGTCGTGCAGATCGCCATGCGCGACGAGCTATGTCGGCGGTTCATGGCAATCCCCGGTGTTGGTCCCGTCACCGCACTCAGCTTCAGCAGCGCCATCGACGATCCGCAGCGGTTCCGTCGTTCGCGCAATGTCGCGGCCTACTTCGCGCTGACGTCGAAGCGATGGCAGTCTGGTACGTCGATCGATGTCCACGGTCGCATCAGCAAGGCAGGCGATCCCGACGTGCGCCGCGCGCTCTACGAGGCAGCGTCGGCGATGCTCACCCGGTTCAAGGGCCGCGACATGATCAAGACATGGGGGCTGAAGCTCGCGAAGACCAAGTGCCACGCGAAAGCCCGCGTCGCGGTCGCGCGCAAACTTGCAATCGTGATGCACGCTATGTGGCGCGACGGTACCTTTTACGTCGGCGATCCAGACACGTCTGCGCAAGACATCGACACATCGAATGCGGCGAAGCTGCAACGGCTCAGCCGCGCGAACTCATGAACAACCACCGCCCCATTGACCGCCGGTTGACGGCGCAACGAGCTTAGGAGGTCCGCGCAAGCGGCAGAGGAATGATACAGACCTGGAAAACGGGAAGCACGATATCTTGCCTGTGGCCGCCCCGCGCGGACCACGCCGGAGTGCCTGTGATGCTGCCCCGTAAATCCGATAGCGACATGTGCCGCGACGGCGCCAACACCGCGAACGTGCGGTTCCAACATCCCGTCGATGAGCCCGGAAGAGTGCACGGCGTATCAGACCCTCGTCACATCGCAGATCTTGCAAGCCTGTCGTCGAATAGGGGCCAATTACTTGCTATGAAGGAGAGATGGAGATGGCGAAAACTTCGAAAATCTGGGAGCCAAATAAGAGGGCAAGATAAAAGCCGTGCCAGCTTCGGGCACTTCATGGTCGGTTTGCTGCGGGTTTGCGCGTATGGCACAGCCGAAATCTGCCATATCTTCGCGTCGAACGCGCGGTATTCCGCCGCTTTTTCGTATGGCACTGCCCCCGATGCGCGGTGACGACCAGGATTTCCGGATCAGGCCGGGACGCAGCCGTGATCGCGGGGCTGGATCGGCAGGAAAGGGCAAGCGGCTCGCTGCGCAGGTGCGCAAGGCCGCCGCGAGGTCGGGCTATACCCGATCGCGGCCCGGCCGCGGCGCTGGCGGCGGGACCGGTACGCATGGACGGGGCCGGCGCGCCATGGCGGCGATGCGGCGTCAGCCTGGCGCCCGGCGCGTCACCGTGATGGCGCGCGTCGTCCGCCACCAGGGCGCGCGGTTCCGCGCCGCGCCGTTGGCGCGCCATATCTCCTATCTCGAACGCGAGGGCGTGACCCGTGACGGCCGCGACGCGAGCATGTTCGATGCGGGCGGCGACGCTGCCGATCGCGCTGCGTTCGCCGCGCGCTGCGAAGACGACCGGCACCACTTCCGGCTGATCGTCAGCCCGGAGGATGCCGCCGATCTCGGTGACCTTCGTTCCTTCACGCGCGATCTCATGACGGACATGGGACGCGATCTCCAAACCCGCCTCGACTGGGTGGCGGTCGATCATTGGAACACCGATAATCCGCATATTCATATCCTCGTGCGCGGCGTCACCGACGATGGCGCCGATCTGGTCATTGATCGCGGCTATATCGCTTCAGGTATCCGTGGCCGCGCCGAAGCGCTTGCGACGCTCGAGCTCGGTCCGCGCAGTGAGCTCGACATGCAGAGCGCGCTCGCGCGTGAAGTCGATGCCGAACGCTGGACGAGCCTCGACGTCCGGCTGCAGAGGCTCGCCGACGAAGCGGGCGGGGTTATCGATCTGCGGCCCGCGGCAAACGAAGACCGGCACATGCACGGTCTGCTGGTCGGCCGCGCCGGGCGGCTCGAGCAGATGGGTCTCGCCGAGCGGCAGGGCGTCGGCCTGTGGTCGCTCGGTTCTGGTGCCGAGCAGGCGCTCCGTGAGGTCGCGGTGCGCGGCGATATTATCAAGACGATGCACCGCGCGCTGTCGCGCGGCGGGGGGCGCTTCGATCCCGCCGCGCTTGCACTGCACGACGGTGTGCCCGAGAACATGATCGTGGGTCGGCTCGTCGAGCGTGGGTTGCATGACGAACTTGCCGGCACCGCCTATGCGATCGTCGACGGTGCCGATGGGCGCACCCATCATATCCGCTTCGGCGACATGGAAATGACCGGCGACGCGAGGCCGGGCGCGATCGTCGAGGTGCGCCGTTGGGAGGATGGCAAGGGGCGCGCGCATATGTCGCTTGCGACGCGCTCGGACCTCCCGCTCGCGTCGCAGGTCACCGCGCCCGGCGCGACCTGGCTCGACCGCCAACTCGTCGCCCGTGAGCCGGTCGCGTGCGGGAACGGCTTCGGTCGCGAAATCCGCCAGGCGATGGAGGAGCGGACGCGCTATCTCGTCGAGCAGGGACTGGCCTCGCGAGCCGGGGACCGGCTCACTCTCTCGTCGGGGCTCATCGAAAAGCTCGCCTCGCGAGACATCGAGGCCGCGACCGCATCGATTGCCGAGCGGACCGGCCTTGCCCACAAACCCTCAGGTGCCGGGGATTATGTGAGCGGCATCTACCGCGAGCGCGTGACGCTCGCGTCGGGGCGCTTCGCCATGATCGACGACGGGCTGGGTTTCCAGCTCGTCCCCTGGCGCCCCGCGCTCGACCGCCATCTCGGCCAGCACATTACCGGCACCATGTCCCCCGGCGGCTCGGTCGATTGGGCGCTGGGTCGGGGCATCGGCATCTAGAAAGGCAATTTGCAATGAACGACAAGATCCTCTGGGGCCAGATTGCCGCCGTCGGTTCGATCGTGATCTTCGCGGTCTGGGCAGCAACGCAGTGGACCGCGGGCGCGCTTGGATTTCAGCCGGCGCTCGGCGCGCCCTGGTTTCGTCTTGGTGACTATCCGGTCTATCCGCCGCCCGCCTTCTTCTGGTGGTGGTTTGCCTATGATGCCTATGCGCCGCCGATCTTCTACCGCGGCGCCATGATCGCGGCGTCGGGTGGCTTCATCTCGATCATCGTTGCGATCGCCATGTCGGTGTGGCGCGCCCGCGAGCGGCAGCGCGCCGAAACCTATGGTTCGGCGCGCTGGGCGGAGGCGGGCGATATCCGGCGCGCCGGCATGCTCGGCGATGTAGGCGTCATCTTGGGGCGCTTTGGGCGGACCTATCTTCGCCATGACGGCGCCGAACATATCCTCTGCTTCGCACCGACACGATCGGGCAAGGGCGTCGGCCTCGTCATACCGACGCTGCTGACCTGGCCGGGCAGTTGCATCGTGCACGACATCAAGGGCGAGAACTGGCAGCTGACATCGGGGTTCCGGGCGCAGCATGGGCGCGTCCTGCTGTTCGATCCCACCAATATCGCATCGGCCGCCTATAATCCGCTCCTCGAGGTGCGGCGCGGAGAGTGGGAAGTGCGCGACGTGCAGAATGTCGCCGACGTGCTTGTCGATCCGGAAGGAAGCCTTGAGAAGCGAAACCACTGGGAGAAAACAAGCCATTCGCTGCTCGTCGGCGCGATCCTGCACGTCCTTTATGCCGAGGAGGATAAATCGCTTGCTGGTGTTGCGGCGTTCCTGTCCGATCCGCGGCGCGGCATCGCCACGACCCTGCGCATCATGCAGACGACCGCACATCTCGGCGAAGCAGGTGTCCACCCCGTCGTTGCCGCAGCCGCGCAGGATCTGCTCAACAAGTCGGCCAATGAACGCTCGGGGGTGCTTTCGACCGCCATGTCCTTCCTCGGACTCTACCGCGATCCCGTCATCGCGGAGGTCACGCGGCGCTCGGACTGGCGCATCGCCGACCTTGTGGCAGGAGAGACAGCGACCTCGCTCTATCTCGTCGTGCCGCCCGGCGACATCAGCCGCACCAAGCCGCTCATTCGCCTGATCCTCAATCAGATCGGGCGGCGGCTCACTGAGGAACTCAATCCGCGCGCGCGGTCGCAGCGTCTCCTGCTCATGCTCGACGAATTTCCGGCGCTGGGGCGGCTCGATTTCTTTGAAAGCGCGCTCGCCTTCATGGCGGGCTATGGGATCAAGGCGTTCCTGATTGCCCAGTCCTTGAACCAGATCGAGAAGGCCTATGGCCAGAACAACGCAATCCTCGACAACTGTCATGTCCGCGTAAGCTTCGCGACCAATGACGAGCGTACCGCCAAACGCATCTCGGACGCTCTCGGCACCGCGACCGAAATGCGCGCGATGAAAAATTATGCCGGGCACCGGCTATCGCCCTGGCTTGGCCATCTGATGGTCTCACGGACCGAAACCGCCCGCGCCCTGCTGACGCCCGGCGAAGTCATGCAGCTACCGCCCGATCAGGAAATCGTCATGGTCGCCGGCGTCGCGCCGATCCGGGCGAGCAAGGCTCGATATTATACCGATCCCCGGTTCATGGCGCGGATCCTGCCGCCGCCCGCGCCTTCGGAACCTGGCGAATGTCGGCCCGACGACTGGACTGAGCTGGACCGGCCGGAGGCCTTGCCAAGCGCGATGTTGGAGACCGCAGTTCTTGATGCGAACGTCGATGCAGCGGACGGCGACGAGGATGATAGCGGCGACGCCAACAGCGGAATCCGGCAGGAGCCAGCGATACCCGAGCATGAGAATATCGCCCCTGAGCCTGGCCAGGCAGTCAGCGAATTCGACTTTGCGACTGAAGAGCGTGACGAAGACCCTGCTCGCGACCGGCAGGCCGCCGATCGGGCGATGCGTCGCGGCGCCCGGCTCGCGTCGCAGGATCCCGACGACGGGATCGAATTATGAGGAAGTCGTCGGTCAAGCGGACCTTTCGGATCGATAGCGTGCTGGCGCGCCAGCTCGACGAGCGCGCGAGCAGTCGCCGGATCACGCGCACCGACATCGTCGAGGCCGCGCTCGCATCCTTGCTCACCCCCGATCATGAAGAGCGGCTCGAGGCGGTGCTGACGCGTCGCCTTGACAGGCTCTCGCGGCAGCTCGACCGTCTCGAATGGCATGTGGAATTGTCGAACGAAGGCTTCGCGCTGTTCGTCCGCTCCTGGCTGATCAACAACCCGCCGCTCCCCGACGCGGCGCTTCGGGCGGCGCAGGTGACCGGCAAGAAACGGTGGGAGGCCTTTGTCGATTCGTTGAGCCGCCGGATGGAGCTCGGGCCGAAGCTTGGTGACGAATTGTCCCGAGATGTGGACGGCGATCATTCGTCGCCCGCTGCGAAATAGGCCAGGAGGCGGTGTGCGAGATCGGGCGCTAGCCGGATAAAATTGCGTCTTCCGTCGTGGCGATCCGGCTCCCGCGCCAACAGCCCCTCGTCGCAAAGGCGCTGCAGCAGCCTGAGGGCCGTCGTTCTCGGAAGGCCCGACGCGATACAAAGCGAGCTGGTCGACACTGATTTCGCCGCCGCCTCATGGATGAAGAGATCGATGAGCATGTCCCAAGCCGGTTCGCCGAACAGACCTTCTGCGCCGATAAGCTGTCGGCGCAGAAGGCGTCGCCGCCATACGCGCTGCGCGTTGGCGAGCGCCAACTCGGCATCGGGTGAGTTCCGCCAATCGGCATTTCTGTCGCGAAGTGCCGTGCCGGACGAAGACGTCCGACCGGAGGCAGGTCGTCCCCGGAGGATCATCCGATGCCCCCGGAGCGCGACAATGATATGTTCCAGCACCTCAACGTCGAGCGCTTGTCCGATCGTAGCCAGGCGTTCAGTTGCCTCGATATCGAACCGGCTGGGCGCTGGATCGCCGCTCGGATGGTTGTGGACGAGAATGACCGCGGCGGCGTCAAGTTCGATCGCCCGCCGAAATATCGTGCGGGGATAGACTGCGAGATGGCCGAGCGTTCCGCGCTGTAATTGTTCATCCGCGATGAGGCGATGCGACGGGTCAAGGAACAGCACGCGCAGCGCCTCGTCGGGAAGCGCTCCCATCGACGCCCTCAGATAACGCAGCAATTTGGGATTGTCGGGGTCGATGCCGCGACCGCTCAGCTCTTCGCGCAGGGCCTCCAATGTCGTGCGGTGCGCGGCGACGAGCATCGCGCCGACAGGGCTGTCTTTGCCGAGCGTTCGTGCCAGCGCCTCGGGCGACTGCGCGAAGAGGCGCCCCAGGGTCCTATGTTCCGCGAGCAATCGCTCGGCTAGGGACTCGCAATGCTCGGGATCGATCGCCGCGACGAGATCTGCCAGCATGGCTCGTTGTCGCCGCGCGCCAGCCGACGTTGATGACGCCAGGTTGCGAGGATGAGAATTGCCGGCACCGGCCAGGACGTTGCCACCTGCATCGCCAGATAGGCTGCCGGATGCAGCGCCACGTCGAGAATCCGGGTCGAGTGCGCAAGGAGCGGGACCAGGTGCAAAACCGCGATGCACATGGGCCAGAAGCGATGCGCAAACAGCGCGAGCGTGACGGTGGATGCGGCTCCAAACAGGTCGATCGCGAGATGACCGGTGTCGAGCGCAGCGAAGGTCGGCGGCACGAACAGGTGGAGCAACTGATCCAAGCCCACCATCGTCACTGCGATTCCCGCCATCGCTCGTTCCGGCCCGCCGCCTTTCCAGGCCGCATAGCCGACAGCAACAGCCAAGAAAGCAAGAAACAAGGCGATGCGCATGCCCTGAAACTTTCACGGCTGTCGCTCCCGGTCAACCGGCGTCAGGCCGCGGCCGCCCGCACGCTCGTGCCCGCTTCCGCAATCGAAGGACATTCATGGAGGTCATAACCCGCTGTCTCGCGCCCGATATCGGCGAGTTCGCCATGAACCCGCAGGATATCACCGCTGACATCGACCAGCGCCATTTGCGCCTTCATCAATCTGCGGATCGTTGCCTGCCCTCTGGTCGCCGGCACCCCGGCGGTGTCGCGCCGTGCGGTCACGACGCTGGTCATCAGCGAAGACACTGCGATGAGTGCATCGTCGATCCTGACTTCGGCGGCCGGTACGTCGCGGATCAGACGGGCTGCCGTGATGGCAATTGCTTGGGACATGACTTCTCCTCTGCCGGAAGCATCGCTCCGGCCTATTGGTGACAGACAGGATGAAAGGATCAGCCGGAGATCAGACGGGTGAGCGTTTCACCGATCGTCACCCCCGCCAGCGTCAGCAGGATCAATCCGGCGAACATCGCCGCCATGATCCAGACTTTGCTCGAACGCGAGTGATCGCGCCTCCAGAGACCCTTGAACGGCGGGCCGACCGCAATGGGATGCTTGGTGAGCGATGCATGATCGTTCAGCGCCAATGCGGCCGGCTCTCCGTCCGGGAAATCGGATGGCATCAGTCTGGCCTGCGGCGGTAGTATGATCGGATCCCATGGTATCCGGTCATAGGTCCGTTTGAGACGCGCATAGCGGACGGCCGCCTCGGCTCTGCTGTCCGCCCCCAGAATATCGCGCGCGGTCGTGAGCCTGAGATCGACGGCCTGCTTCGAGATGTCGAGCCGCCGCGCAATCTGTTTTGAGGTCTGATGCTCAAGCACAAGATCGAGGCAAGCGCGCTGCTTGTCCGTGAGCCGCGCCCAACACAATTCATCCTCTGACGGCTGCGACCCCGAATCAGTCATTGTTACACTGTTGTCAAAATCGGGCGTTCCACAAGTTCCACCATGATTTTTATCCGTTCCGATGCGGAGCGACCTACGCCACGGCCTGTCTTTCTACGAGACGATACGACGGCGCGAAAACCTTGTTGAATTTGGGTTTTCTCTGCGTCTCTTACTCATCCCCGTCGAGCCGGGCATCGTCGCCAAGGCTCATGAAACGGGGTTACCGATGGGCGCAGAACCGATCCGGCTGGAGGCACGTCATCGCAGCGCACGTATGCTGCGCACCGCGATGGGCGGCGCGATCGCGGATTGGCTCGCCGACCGCGAGGTCATCGAAATCATGCTCAATCCCGACGGTCGGCTCTGGGTCGACCGCCTCGGCCGAGGGATCGAGGACAGCGGTGAAACGCTGAGCGCTGCCGATGGCGAGCGTATCATTCGCCTTGTCGCGCATCATGTCGGCGCCGAAGTGCATGGCAGCGCGCCGCGCGTATCGGCCGAGCTGCCCGACGGGGGCGAGCGTTTCGAGGGATTGTTGCCGCCGGTCGTTGCCGCGCCGACCTTTGCGATCCGCAAACCGGCAATCGCGGTCTTCACGCTCGGCGACTATGTGGCCTCGGGCATCATGTCGGCGGATGCTGCGGACATACTTCGCTGCGGGGTGCGCGACCGGCTCAACATCCTCGTTGCGGGCGGTACAGGGACCGGCAAGACCACGCTGACCAACGCGTTGCTCGCCGAGATTTCGGGCAGCCGCGACCGGATTGTCTTGATCGAGGACACGCGCGAACTGCAGTGCGCGGCGCCCAATCTCGTCGCGATGCGCACCAAGGACGGTGTCGCATCGCTGTCCGATCTCGTCCGCTCCTCGCTGCGCCTCCGGCCCGACCGCATTCCGATCGGCGAGGTGCGCGGCGCCGAAGCGCTGGATCTCCTGAAAGCATGGGGCACAGGTCATCCCGGCGGTGTCGGAACAATCCATGCCGGGAGTGCGCTTGGCGCGCTGCGCCGTATGGAGCAGCTCATCCAGGAAGCCGTGATCACCGTCCCGCGCGCTCTTCTCGCCGAGACGATCAATCTGGTCGCCGTGCTCGTCCGCGACGGAACGGGCCGGCGCCTCGCCGAACTCGCCCGCATCGACGGGTTCGACCGGCTGAACCTCGAATATCGGCTGACCCCGCTCATCACCCCTGAAGGAGAAAATCGATGATCCATGCTCTTCGGCATGGCGCACGGCGCGCCATGCTCTGTTCGACCGCGATGTTCGTTGCGCTTGCGGTATCCGCGCCGGCCTATGCCGGCGGCTCGTCGATGCCGTGGGAAGCGCCGCTGCAGTCGATCCTCGAGAGCATCGAGGGTCCGGTCGCAAAGATCGTCGCGGTGATCATCATCATCGTGACCGGTCTCAGCCTCGCCTTCGGCGACACGTCGGGTGGGTTCCGCCGGCTGGTCCAGATCGTGTTCGGCCTGTCGATCGCCTTCGCTGCATCGAGCTTCTTCCTGTCCTTTTTCTCCTTCGGCGGCGGAGCGCTCGTGTGATGAGCCGGGAAGGGGAAGTGCCGGGCTTCTTTGCTCCGGTTCACCGGGCGCTCGCCGAGCCGATCCTCCTCGGCGGGGCGCCGCGCAGCCTCGCGATCGTCAACGGCACGCTCGCGGGCGCCGTCGGTCTCGGCCTCCGGCTCTGGATCGTCGGCGTCGCGATATGGGCGGTCGGCCACACCCTCTCGGTCTGGGCCGCCCGCCGCGACCCGCAGTTCGTCGACGTCGCCCGGCGTCACCTCAAATATCCCGTCTGGATGCGCTCATGATGAATCTCTCCGAATATCGCACGAAATCCGCCCGCCTCGCCGATTTTCTCCCTTGGGTCTGCCTGGTGGCGGAGGGCGTGGTGCTGAACAAGGACGGCGCGTTCCAGCGCACGGCGCGCTTCCGCGGCCCCGACCTCGACAGCGCCACGCCCGCCGAACTCGTGGCGGTCACCGCGCGCCTCAACAGCGCGCTGCGGCGCCTCGGGTCGGGCTGGGCAGTCTTCGTCGAAGCCCAGCGTGTGCCCGCGGTGACCTATCCGGTGTCCGAGTTCCCCGATGCGGTGTCCGAGCTGGTCGATGTCGAACGCCGCGAGCAGTTCCGCGAGGAAGGCGCCCATTTCGAGAGCTTCTATTATCTGACCCTCTTGTGGATGCCGCCGGCAGAGGAAGCGGCGCGCGCCGAGTACTGGCTCTATGAGGGCCGCTCGAAGACCGGCGTCGACCCCAAGGAATTGCTGAAAAGCTTCGTCGATCGCACGGGGCGCATGCTCCATCTCGTCGAGGGCTTCATGCCCGAGGCCGAATGGCTGGATGACGGCGAGACATTAACCTACCTCCACAGCTGTGTCTCGACCAAGGTCCAGCACGTCCGGGTGCCCGAGACGCCTGCCTATCTCGACGCGCTGCTCGCCGACGAAGCGCTCGTCGGCGGGCTCGAGCCGCGGCTCGGCGATCATCATCTGCGCACCCTCACCATCACCGGCTTCCCGAGCGTCACCTTCCCGGGCCTGCTCGACGAATTGAACCGCCAAGCGTTCGCCTATCGCTGGTCCTCGCGCGCCATCATGCTCGACAAGACCGACGCGACCAAGCTGCTGACCAAGATCCGGCGGCAATGGTTCGCCAAGCGCAAGTCGGTCGCCGCGATCCTCAAGGAGGTGATGACCAACGAGGCCTCTGTCCTGATGGACAGCGATGCCTCGAACAAGGCGGCCGACGCCGACATGGCACTGCAGGAGCTTGGCGCCGACGAGGCGGGCATCGCCTATGTCACCGCGACGATCACCGTCTGGGATCGCGATCCGGCGCTCGCGGCCGAGAAGCTGCGCCTCGTCGAGAAAATCGTTCAGAGCCGCGACTTCACCTGCACGGTGGAAGGCGTCAATGCGCTCGAGGCCTGGTTCGGGAGCCTCCCCGGCCATGTCTATGCCAATGTTCGCCAGCCCCCGATTTCCACCCTTAATCTTGCCCATCTCATTCCCTTGTCGGCGGTGTGGGCGGGGGCGGAACGGGACGAGCATTTCGGTGATGCCCCCTTGCTTTACGGCAAGACCGAAGGCTCGACCCCGTTCCGCTTTTCGCTGCACGTCGGCGACGTCGGTCATTGCCTCGTCGTCGGCCCGACGGGTGCGGGCAAGTCGGTCCTGCTCGCGCTGATGGCGCTCCAGTTCCGCCGCTACGAGGGCAACCAGATATTCGCCTTCGATTATGGCGGTTCGATCCGCGCCGCGGCGATTGCCATGCGCGGCGATTGGCAGGATCTTGGCGGCGCGCTGCACGATGCCGGCAGCGCCGGGTCGGTCGCTCTGCAACCGCTGGCGCGCATCGACGAGGCCGCGGAGCGCGCCTGGGCAGCCGAATGGCTCGCCGCCTTGCTCGCGGGCGAAGGGGTCGACGTCGATCCGGCCGCGAAGGAGCATCTCTGGTCGGCTCTGACCTCCCTCGCGACCGCGCCAATCCGCGAGCGCACGCTGACCGGTCTTGCCGTCCTGCTCCAATCGCAAGAGCTGAAGCTCGCGCTTTCGCCCTATCTCGTGGGCGGTCCCTGGGGACGGCTGCTCGACGCCGAGGCCGAGCATCTTGGCGATGCGCGTGTTCAGGCGCTCGAAACCGAAGGGCTGGTCGGCGCCTCGTCGGCGGCCTCGGTCCTCGCCTATCTGTTCCACCGCATCGAGGGCCGCCTCGACGGCTCACCGACGCTGATCATCATCGACGAAGGCTGGCTCGTGCTCGACAGCCCCGCCTTCGCGGCGCAGCTGCGCGAGTGGCTGAAGACGCTCCGCAAGAAAAATGCGAGCGTGATCTTCGCGACGCAAAGCCTCGCCGATATCGAGGGCTCGCGCATTGCGCCGGCGATCATCGAGAGCTGCCCGACACGCATTTTCCTGCCCAACGAACGCGCCGCCGAGCCTCAGATCGCGCGGGTCTATGAACGCTTCGGGCTCAACGATCGCCAGATCGAGATATTGAGCCGCGCAACGCCGAAGCGCGACTATTATTGCCAGTCGCGACGCGGCAACCGGCTGTTCGAACTCGGCCTCGGCGACATCGCACTCGCTTTCACCGCTGCCTCTTCAAAGACCGACCAGATCAAGATCGGCGAGCTGATCGAGACGCGCGGCCACGCCGATTTTGCCGAATTCTGGCTGCGTCACCGCGGCCTCTATTGGGCCGCCGATCTGCTCGCGAACCTCGAAACCCCCGACCAGCTGAAGGAGTCCTTTTTATGAAGAATGTGAAGAACCGCGTGCTGCTTGCTGCCCTGCTCGCCGGATCGACCTTGATCGCGAGCGGAGTGACTGTTCCCGCCGCGGCGCAGATCGGCGGCATCGTTCACGATCCGCGCAACTATGCGCAGAATATCCTGACCGCCGCGCGCACCCTCGAGCAGATCAACAATCAGATCTCCATGCTGCAAAACCAGGCGACGTCGCTGGCGAACGAGGCGCGCAATCTGACCAGCCTGCCCGTCTCGACGCTGAAGGAATTGCAAGGCCAGGTCGATCGCACCCGCCAATTGCTGAGTGAAGCGCAGCGCGTCGCTTATGACGTCGGCGATATCCAGACCGCTTTCGATGCCCGCTACAAGGGCGCAGCCTTGTCGGGGCCGCAGGCGGCGATGGTCGCCAATGCCGAGGCGCGTTGGAACGACAGCGTCGGCGCGTTCCAGGATGCGATGAAGGTGCAGGCCGGCGTCGTCACCAACATCGGCGGCACGCGCCAGTCGATCGGAACCCTCGTCTCGGCGAGCCAGTCGGCGACCGGCGCCTTGCAGGCGGCGCAGGCGGGCAACCAGATCCTCGCCGTCCAGTCGCAGCAGATCTCCGACCTCACCGCCGCTCTCGCCGCGCAGGGCCGGGCGCAGATGCTCGACGCGGCGCGCAGCGCCGCCGCCGAGGCCGAAGGCCGCGAGCGCTTCCGCCGCTTCCGCAAAGGCAATTGAGATGGGCCGGGCGGCGAAGATAGCGGCGGTCGCGGTGCTGGGCGGCCTGCTCCTGTCTCTTATACACATCTGACGCTGCCGACGAAGCTAGAAGTGT